>NZ_FRAX01000005.1 GCF_900142465.1 Fibrobacter sp. UWH6 | reverse complement strand
CTCAACACAATCAGGCTGGGCGTGTCAAACGCAAGGATCGAGGCGACGAACAACAAGATAAAGCTACTGATACGGACTGCCTATGGCTTCAGGAACATGAACAACATGCTGTCGCTGATAATGTTGAGCTGTTCCTATGTAGATGTAAAGATTGCCTACGAATGGGAATCGGAATCGAGAGAATCATCTAGCAAGGCTGCCTAAATGCTTCCACACATGTTGATGATGCCTCAAAAAATCTCGTGATTGTGCAGGGGCGGCCTGCTTTAATTTACGGCGACAAATTTAGAAAAAAGGTTGGTCCGCCGTGTAAACGATTTCTTGCTTCGGGATAAAGCTTTTTTAAAAGAAAACAATCTATATTCATTGCGGCATAAGAGGATTAGATGAAGCGTTCTATTTTGTTTGGTGTGGTGGCCTCTGCGGTCATAGGCTTGAATTTAGGGGCCTGTAGTGATGATGACGTCAGTACGGGTATTGCTAACGAAATTTCCAGTTCGTCGGAGGATGCGGCTAATGAAATGCCTGCGGGTACTTCTGCGCTGATTCCCGAAGATACAATATCCAATGTTTCTGCCGATACCGCGTTGACTGTTCCTGCAGATTCCTCGACGGTTCCCGTTGACACCTCTGCGATGGTGCCTGCAGACACGACGATAGTGCCCACAGATTCCGCGGCGGTACCTACTGATTCCATGACGATCGCTCCCGCGGATACGGCAAAAATTTCTTATGTACTTAAACCGTATGACGGACCATTAGCTAACCCCCATAAGGGCTTTACCGTTCCTGTGGGCGGCACCTGGACTTTTGTCCCGGAATTTGAATATGGTCCCTATGGTGAATTGAACAATCGTGCCTGGGATTTGATCACTTATGGCTCCGGCTATTTCCAGTGGGATTCGCTGAACCCTGGCGAAGGTGTGTACAATTGGGCTCCTGTAGAAAAAATCCTGGAGGCTTGTCAAAAGAATGGTTTGACGTATGCGCTCCGCGTTCTGCCTTATACGCCGTCCTTTATTAAGGGTAATGATACTCCCGAAGAAAAATACGACTGGACTCCCAAATGGGTTTATGAAAAGGGCGCAAAAAAGATTACCGCAAAAACTTTGAAGGAAGGTTACGACGCCACCGTTCCTGTTTGGGATGATTCCATTTACTTGCAGGCCGCCAAGGATTTTGGAACCGCGTTGGCTGAAAAGTATGATGGGGATCCCCGCCTGGAATACATTGATATCCGTTCCTTTGGGGAATGGGGCGAGTGGCATGCTTCCCATTTGGTGGGGAGCGAAATGCCTTCTGCCGAAATCGAGAAGGACATGCTGAAACATTACGCCTCCGTTTTCAAGAAAACCTTGATTGTACTGCCTTCCAATGGTTCCGGCGATGTGTATACGTATGCGCTGAGCCTGGGCATCGCCAAACGTGATGACGGTTTTATCGGAACTCCCGGAAGGGCTGATTCCCTGGTACGTTGCTACAAGGCGGGGCTTCCCACAATTGCGGAAAACTTGGGTGGCTATAAGACCATGCTCACGTATAACGACGTCATTCCTGGCGGTTATTTGAAGTGGACGCCGCAGCGTTGGGTGGATGCCATTACTACCGCACACCTGACCTACTACGTGCTGGATCAGGATAGCGATGATGGCTACTATTTCTACAAGGATAACAAGGCGCTGGCGGATTCCATGACCCATGTTATCGGTTATAATTTTACGATCGCCAAGGCGGAACTGCTAACCGTAACCGAAGCGACGGTGACTACAAATAAGTTAAATATTGCGGTGAGGAATTCCGGTGTGGCTCCCTGTTTCTTTGACGTGTATCTGGTGGCTGAATTTGTGGATGGCGAGGGAACGTCCCTGGCGCAGATTGGCAAGACCGTCCATATTCCCAAGAAAACGTTCAAGGATGGCATGACTCAGGAATTCTCTTTCACCCATGAAGTTCCTGCAAGGCAGACCAATGTGGCGGCTTTGCCTGGCGTAACTATAGCCTTGTCCATTTATGAAAGCGAAGAGGCTTATAAGAAGGGCGAAAATCCAACCGTCCGATTTGATAATGAAGGCCTTCAGGAAAACAGGAAACTGTATTTAAAACTGTAGGGGAGTCGGATATTTCTCTATAGATAGGATCCAGGGTTGTTGCCTTGGATTTTTCTATATGCAACAGAGTGTTTGAAAAGCCCAAGGTTCTTCACCTTGGACTTTTCATTTGTGTTTTAGGCTAGATTGCCATGCTTCGCTCGCAATGACAACTGCCTAACGATTTTGCTTGGCGGAATTACAAGCCGGAAAGTTCGCGGGCCTTGGCTTCAACGCCTGCGATATCCTTGGAATCCTTCAGCATGATGTTCACGAATACGGAACCTGCCACCACTGCATGCACGTGCTTGCAGAGAACCTTGGACTGTTCGCCGGTACGGATGCCGAAGCCGCCCAGAACCTTGGCGCCGCCCTTGCCCACGGTATCCAGGAAGTCCAGGGTTGCCTGGTCGATGACCGTCTGGGAACCGGTGGTACCTGCGCGGAGTGCTGCGTAGATGTAGGTGAAGCCCTTGGAGGCCATTTCTTCCAGGCGAGCCTGGGTCATAGAAGGAGCTGCCACGGGGATGTTTTCCATGCCGTACTTCTTGCAAGCGGCGGTGAGGCCTTCGTCGTTATCGAAGGGAAGGTCCGGAATGATGCAAGCGCTAACGCCTGCGTCCTTGCACATCTTCACGAAGTTTTCGACACCGGGGGTAAATGCCAGGGAGCCGTAGGTCATGATGTAGATGGGAATGTCCGGATGCATGTCGTGAATCTTCTTCACGATTTCAAGACCCTGCTTGGTGGAGTAGCCCTTTTCCAAAGCCACGGTAGAAGCGGTCTGGATAGCGGGACCGTCGGCGCTAGGATCGCTGAAGGCCAACTGAATTTCGAGAATGGAGGCGCCGCCCTTTACCAGAGCGTCTGCAATTGCCACAGAAGTTTCTCCATCAGGGAAACCGGCAATCAAATGGGACATTAAACGGATTGGTGCGTTCATAAAAATTAGTGGTTAGTGGTTAGTGATTAGTGGTTAGTGGCTTGTGGTTAGAGGTTAGTTTTATAATCGCGGCGCAGCCGCCTTATTTTCACTGCTTACTAACCACTGTTTACTAATCACTACTTATTCATAATTTCTGCGTCGTGGATATCTTCATTGTTTTCGAGGCGCTTCAGTTCTGCGGCCAGGAATTCCTTCCACTTTTCGGGGCGGAACACGGGGCTGGTAATGAAGATGTCCTTGTCGCCACGGCCACTCATGTTGATGATGATTGCCTTATCCTTGGGATAATCCTTGGCGATCTTCATGGCGGCGGCACCGGCGTGGGAACTTTCAAGAGCGAAGAGGATGCCTTCGTTCTTGGCGAAGAAGTTCACTGCTTCCAAAGCTTCCTTGTCCAGGATGCTGGTGAATTCCACGCGGCCACATTCGCCGAGGGCGGCAAGCTGCGGGCCAATGCCCATGTAGTCAAGACCTGCGGAAATGGAGCGGGTGGGCTGGGACTGACCATCGTCATCTACCAGGAACTTGCTCTTGTAACCCTGAACGATGCCCACCTTGGCAGCATTGCCCACCATGCGGGCTGCGTTTTCGCCCAGTTTCGGGCCTACGCCACCGGCTTCTGCGCCGATAAGACGAACGTTCGGATTTTCGATAAACGGAGTGAATACGCCGATGGAGTTGGAACCACCGCCTACGCAAGCCACGATGGCTGCAATGTCGATGTTGCGTTCTGCAGCCTGGCGCTTAACTTCTTCACCGATGATGCTCTGGAAAGTACGGACGATATCGGGGAACGGTGCGGGGCCGAGGGCGGAACCCAGAACATAGTGGGTGGTGGCGAAGTTGGTTGCCCAGTCGCGCATGGCTTCGTTTACCGCATCCTTCAAGGTGCGGCTACCGCTGGTGACAGGCACCACCTTGGCGCCGTAAAGTTCCATGGTGGCAACGTTGGGCTGCTGACGACGAACATCCACTTCGCCCATGTAAACGATACATTCAAGACCCAGCTTTGCGCAAGCTGCTGCAGTGGCGAGACCATGCTGACCAGCGCCGGTTTCTGCGATAATGCGGGTCTTGCCCATCTTCTTTGCCAAGAGGCACTGACCGATGGCGTTGTTAATCTTGTGGGCTCCTGTGTTGGCAAGACCTTCCAGCTTGATGTAGATCTGTGCGCCGCCCAAAAGCTTTGTTGCGGTAGGGGCATAGTACAGCGGAGTTTCGCGGCCGATGTAGTCGCGCTGGATAATGCGCAATTCTTCCAGGAATTCCGGATCCTTGATGTACTTGTTGAAGGCTTCTTCAAGATCGTCCAGAGGGCGACGGATGATTTCGGCTACATACTTGCCGCCGAACTTGTCGAAAAAGCCATTATCTGATTCTACCAGAGATTTTGCCATATGTGGTCCTTTTGTCTCTTGTTCGTCACCCTGAGTGGAACTGCTGAAGCTCATTCCTCAGAGTGTCATCCTGAGTGGAGGCGAAGCCGTAGCGAAGGATCTAGAATCGTCAACCTCGCGGGCACGCTGCGCTCAAAATGAAATTTTGTTTTAAACGCCGTAAAAATAGCTTTTTAGGCGCAGGTCCTGGATTACCTGGAGAATTCTAAATGTCTTTGGGGAAAAATAAAAGCCTCCAGGGAGTCTGGAAGCCTTTTGCCTTGATCAACTATACTCGCAAAAACCAGACTCTATGTTAGAGCCCGCGCCACCATCGGCCGTCAAAGTTTTCGCAAAGTACGTTAATCATCTTCATGTGCCAAAATTTATGAATATCCCCAAAAATTGGCAAGGGAACGGTGGCGAAAATGATGAAAAAGACGTAAGTTTTGTTATATTGATGGTATGATCAACATTCCCGAAAAATTGCAGCAGCAAATCGTTCAGTTCGCAAAGAAGTGTGAACTGAGTCGTGTGGTGCTGTTTGGTTCCCGCGCCCGCGGCACCAATCGGGATCGTAGTGATGTTGACCTAGCTGTATTCGGCAAGAATGTTTCTGATTTTCAGTACATGCTTGAAGACGAAGCCGACTCGCTTTTGTCCTTCGATGTTATTGATATGGGGACAGTTGTATCCCAGAAGTTGAAACAGAATATCGAACGTGAGGGAGAGTGCCTTTATGCAGAAGTTTGATAATTTCAAAAACTGTTTTGATGTTCTGAAAAAGTCTGAAAAGGCAAAAGCTTTGGCGGATGAAATTTATAGAACAGGTGTGATTGGCCAGTTTGGTTTGGCTTTTGAGTTGGCCTGGAAAACCCTTCAAGAGTTGATGCGAGCGCATGGAATCGAGGAGGCCGAGAATGGATCTCCTCGAGAAATTCTCCGTGCCGGATTTAAGTACGGATTCCTGAATGATGAATCGGTATGGCTTCAGATGTTGAAGGATCGCAATTCCGCAACGCACATTTACGATGAAGAAGCATTTAATGCTGTTTTGGACCGCGTCTATTCAAGTTATATTAACTTGTTCGATAACTTCAAGACGACCTTGGAATCTAAGATTTCTGTACTAGAGAACTCTGCCGAAAATAAGCTGTAGTTTTTTGCTGGGTTCAAAAAGAACCCTATAAGATGAAAAACGGCACCCCCTTGTAGGATGCAGCGACACACTCAACGGTAGAACCGTCTACCTGGATAGATACTTTCTGTAGAGAGTCAATATAAGCCAAAACAAGCCGCCATGTTTAACGATTTCTTCGTCAAACATACGATTTACCGTGGCAAAATGTTAGTAAAATGTCACATTTAAAAATGGAACGATGTCTCTAGTAAACCAATCGTTCTCCATTGACGAAGGAAAACGGAGAGACCATTTTACACATTCATAGAAAAAAACGAAAGACAGCAATGTCAAAACGAACACCACATACTTATTCCTAAATAAGTGAACAAAACCAAAGAATATAGCAGACACCAAACCCGTAACCATTGGCAAAGCCAACGGAAGTACCATAATCAATGCTATTTCTATTAAGAATTCCATATATACCCTATGTGAATATATACAAAATCAATAAAAATATCCATCTTTTTAAAAAGATGGAACAATCATATTCCCATACAAAGCATCTTTGTAACCATTTTGGCTTACTTCGTTTTCCCCTGGTTCAAAAAGAACCCCTATAAGATCAAGACTGCTTATCAGAAGGCTTTGAAGACGGCGAAGTGATGTTCAATTGCACGGCTATTGCGCCTGCTATGTAAAAAACTGTTGAAAGCAGTGGGACAAATATTGCTGAATCGTAAAATATAGTACAATAGCCGTTCATTTTTATTGTTGTGCAATAATGCCAGCCGATGGCGTAAAAACCCCAATACAAGCAGAAGAATGTAATCTGCTTCAGTATGATATCCAGGATTTTTGCTTTCTGCTTTTCCATACGATAAATATACACTCTTTTTAACCAAATGGTTAAACTAAAAGTTAATCAAGGTTAAATGTTTAAGTTTTCCCCTGGTTCAAAAAGAACCCCTATAAGATAAAATGAAATCCTGGATTGCAGACATAGTACAAAAATAGCCCCTCCGGATTTCAGGAAGGGCTGATAGCTAAATTCTTGTGGATTTAGTAATCTTCGCCGAGGTACTTTTCAAAACGCTTGTCATCAAAGCCATCGCCGATGTCCACCTTGTCGTTGTGATGCTTATTCCAGGATTTTCCCATTAAAACAAAAATATCCCAGTCGCACCAATCAACGAGTCTCGGCTTTATAGTAACCGGATTTTTCTTGACAGAATTAACAACCTTGATAATGTCGTTTTCATCTTTTTCGTAAACTTCGGCCATATTAGCCCTCCAAAGTACACTCTAATATAAGAATTCCGTTTGAGTCACGTTCTTCTATTATTCTTAAGTTTTCTCCCAGGTTCAAAAAGAACCCTTATGAAACAAGCTCCATCACCCTAAAGCTTTCGTAAAGCGGCAACATCAAGGTTTCGGTTTCTTCGACACTAGTGGTTCCAGCATTTTTCATGGAAAGTTTTAGACCTTTTTTCGGTTTGAATTTTTTGCAGAACTGGTTGTAGCTTTTGGCCTTAGTGTGCTTTTCGGCTTTGACTTCTACTGGAATCAGTTCATTCCTGACTTCAAGGAGAAAGTCCAGTTCGGCTGTGTTTTCTGAACGCCAGAAATAAGGATGAAAGTTCTGTTTTAGAAGTTCGTTTAGAACAAAGTTTTCTGTAAGCGCACCCTTGAAGGTGGCGTAAAGAGGTGTCTCGTTAAGGATTGTCTGCGGGTCCAGACCGGATTTTACACGAAGCAAACCTACATCGCTCATATAGACTTTGAAGATCGATCCTTCTGCGTTGTTTGAAAGCGGGAGTTCCGCGTTGGTAACGCACTCGAGCTTATGCAACAGACCTGCGCTGAAAAACCATTGCAAAGCGTCTTCCAGATCTGCAGCTCGCTTGCCCGCCTTGACATGGGAGAAGACAAACTTGTTGTTGTCCTTTGCAAGTTGCTTTGGCACGGAATCCCAAATCAGGTGTAGCTTTGGAACATCGTGAATGGGGGCATGCTTTGAAAAGTCGTCGCTGTAATCCTGCAGGATGTTGGAAAGAACCTGGCTGACTGCTTCAAAGTCGTGGGTTTCAAAAAAGGTGGCTACGGCTTCGGGCATCCCTCCGACAATATAATAGTAGCGCAACAACTTTTCGAGAGGCTCTGCGAAAACAGTTCGCAGCGGTTCAAAAGCTTCAGTGGACTTGGCCGCCTGCAAAAGAGTCTCGCCGTTTTCGCTAGCCATAACGAATTCCTCGAAACTCATGGGGAACATTTGCAGGCGTTCCACCTTGCCGACGGGGAATGAAATTTCTTGTTGCCGGATGACGACTCCGAGAAGTGAACCCGCGGCAATCACATGGAGTTCCGGCATGTTTTCGCAGAAGTATTTTAGGCTGGTGATGGCCTTGGGGCAAGCCTGGATTTCATCAAAGAAAAGCAGGGTTTTGCCCGCTTCGATTTTTTGACCGGAATAAAGGGTAAGCTCGCGAACGATGCGCTTGACATCCAGATCGTAATCGAAAATGGATTTCAGGGCTTCGTTCCCTTCAAAATTGATGTAGGCGAAATTTGCAAATTCCTGCGTTCCAAATTCCTTGATGGCGTATGTTTTTCCGCACTGTCTAGCGCCGGTTATTACCAGTGGCTTTCGCTTGGCTTTGTTTTTCCAATCTAAAAGTTGTTTGCTGATGGATCTCTTCATAGTACTGAAAATACATTTTTCCTATGAATTTTGCAAATGTTACTGCGTTTTTTATATGAATAATGCGAAAATGACGCATTTTTGATTGTAGATTTTGCTTTTCGTTTTCCCCTGGTTCAAAAAGAATCCCTATAAGATTTGACTTTCCCTAAAAAAGAGTTATATTTGTATTGAACTTGTTATGGTAGTCCACCCTGATGATTAACAAGAGTCCCGGATGCAGGTGAGATGCGCCGGCGCCTTTTTTTGCATTGCTCAGCGGCAATGCTTTTTTTACATCGGGCTTCCCTTTGGTGTTTTCCCCTGGTTCAAAAAGAACCCCTATAAGATTAAAAGACGCGAATTTCTCCACGCCTACGCTGTCGTTCCTGGGCCATACCCACGCAACAGCTGCAACTGATGCTCCTGCACCTCCCAGCCCTTATTCGCCGCCAAAGCCATAATGGGATTGACAATTATTGGTTAAAGAGGTATATTATTGACACACCGGTTGCGTTAGCCATTCCCTGATAAACAACCGGCGTCACGTAAGGAATGGAATTCGTGAGAGCCTTTACAAGCCCCTTCTTTTGAAGGGGCTTATTTATTTCCAGAATTCAAAAAACATTCCAACAGAATCAAGCAAGTCATTATTTGTCACAAAAAAATATATGTTAATCAAGCGACCGTCCAGCAAAGGAGTTCATCATGCAGAAAAAAATCGAAGGAAAAATCTTTGAAGAACGATTCGTTATTAACAATGGTTGTGATATATACGACCACTGTGTATTTTTGGACGAAGTTGTTATTGATGGACCAGCATCGCCAACTTTTCTTAAATGCACTTTTTGTTATGAGGGAGTCTCTATTCAAAATGGCGGCAAAGGCCTCTTTGTTGAGAGAGACGAAAAAGAAGAAGAATTTTTTAAAGTTCGCATCGACGGAAAGGATTCTTTTGGTGATTTTAGAGATATTCTGATCGAAGGCCTTGACGAGGTAAGCCTCAACATATCCAATGGAGGATCAGGCAATTTCTCAAACTGTCGCTTATCTTCCGATGGCGCAAATGATCCCATTTGTGCATATATCGACGAAGGTTCAAGCGCTAACTTTTCAAAATGTGCATTTTGTTGCATACCAAACGATGGCGTCATAATTGGAAAGGAATCTTTCGCAACTTTTGATCATTGTCTTTTCAGCAACTTTTACACTATCGACGAATTTCATCCTGTTGGCCCAGTTACCTTATTGGATAATATCGTTGAAAAAACAATCTTTACAAAATGTCGCTTTTTTGGTTCAGACGAACAGGGGCGTTTCACATTCTGCATTGGAGGAAAAGGAGACGCAAATTTTCACTCTTGCAACTTCTTTTTTCCTAAAGGCGCAATCATCCTCGACAAACCCCACGAATCTAAATCAGTTTACAAGAACTGCAGGTTTAACACAGAATTTCCCCTCAGCAAAAACCAAGTTGATTGCAGCTATGAACCCAACGCCAAAGAAGACGACTTTTTAATTGTATAAGGACAAAAGATTTCCCTAATCTCAAAAAATACCGATTTAAACAAAAAAAGACGCTCCATCAAGAACGTCTTTTATAATAAAGTGAAGAACGTAAGACAAGGCGGCGAACTCTTGCATACGGTACTGTGGCTTCGTTCAAAAAGCTTAGCTTCCGAAGTGGTAAACCTCTTTCCACTAACTCATACGTTCTTCAACCATCAACATACCTCTTTTCTTAGAGAAATGCAAATGGTCTCTACAGAAATTGACGAAAAAAAGGTGAAAATCACCCTAAGATTTACCTAAGCATCAAAACAACCTAAATAAAACTTGATATTCTCCGAATAAAGCGGTATATTGAAGGTGTAGAATGTTTCTAGTAAGTGTCAAGTCCGAAACACTTGGTCACGTGCCGAAAGGTAACGCACTTTATGGCGAGGTAACGGGCCGCCAGAACATTCTACTTTTTTATTCTGATTTACCTAGGCGTCAAAAACAACCTAAATAAAACTCTGGCATGGGGTATTGACAATTATTGGTTAAAGAGGTATATTGGGAGTGCTTGAAGGTTTTAGGGCTGCAACCCGTTGTAAGACTGGAAAGGGGACGGTACTCTTGCAGGAGGCCGTCCTCGACCATTTATGGGGCTTTGAAAATTTTAACACCTTCAATCATTGATTCATCTTTTGTTGAAGCTATAGCAGTCCAAATCTTAAAGATTTACCTAGGCGTCAAAACAGCCCTTATAAAACTGAAAAGAGGTATATTATGGGGAGAGGTTAAGTATGATTACGGTTGACAAAGAGACGAGAAAGTTCGAGTTTTATAAGGAAAAAGAGGACGATAAAATATGGTGGGTTGACTACATTGATTTTTTGGGGAATTATGCTGTATCTTTTGATAAAAAAAAGATTCTGTTTTTATTCGGTGACTATCCGAAGAATTTTACCAAAGAGGAAAAAGATTTGTTTGATAAGGAAAATCCTTATTGGGCAAACTTTTTCCGCAACAAGAAATAGATGCTGTTTACTACATATTCGTGTTAAACAATCCTAACAACTCCCTGAATTTTGGAGAGTTTTTCAGATTTATCCAGGTTCAAAAACAGCCCCTATAAAACATAAAGAAAACAAACCCTTGTTTAATGCGGGTTTGCTAGGCATTTAACGTTAAAAAAACATAAAAAAATAAAAAGACGCTCCATCAAGAACGTCTTTTATAATAAAGTGAAGAACGTAAGACAAGGCGGCGAACTCTTGCATACGGTACTGTGGCTTCGTTCAAAAAGCTTAGCTTCCGAAGTGGTAAACCTCTTTCCACTAACTCAATACGTTCTTCAACCATCAACATACCTCTTTTCTTAGAGAAATGCAAATGGTCACTACAGAAATTGACGACAAAAAGGTGAAAATCACCCTAAGATTTACCTAAGCATCAAAACAACCTAAATAAAACAAAATAGGACATGCAGGTGGCCCGTTACCTCACCATAAGAATCTCCTTCAACTGAAGGCTAATCCAAAGCGTTTCGGACTTTACGCTTACTTGCATATCCTATACCACTAATATACCTCTTTCCTTGGAGAAAATCAAGATTTATCCAGGTTCAAAAACAGCTCCTATAAAACATAAAGAAAGCGAAACCCTTGTTTAATGCGGGTTTGCTAGGCATTTAACGTTAAAAAAAACATTAAAAAAACAAAAAGACGCTCCATCAAGAACGTCTTTTATAATAAAGTGAAGAACGTAAGGCAGGGCGGTAAACTCCTGCATACAGGCACTTGCTTTCAAGAAGTAGTTGGCTCAAGTGGATAACCTCGTCCCACTAACTCAGTACGTTCTTCATCCTTAATATATATTTTTTTCTACGCTTTCGCTATAATAGCTAATGCAGTCAAAATCACCCCCACATCATCCGCCCAGCCAACAACTGGAACGACATCGGGAATTATGTCTACCGGGGAAATTCCGTATGCGGCAGCTCCAATGGCGACTAATAACTTGAAGAATCCCATATTCAATCCTCTAATTTTTCGTAATTATTTTGGTAATTTTTCATCCACCATCCAAATGTAAACAAAAAAAAACATTGTCAAGTCCTTTTTGAATTTTTCTCAAATTTTGGTCTCTTTTGGCATAGTTTGGCGCTCCATTGGGGGGCGCCTTTTTCGTGCCTAATTTAGGGGGAATGAATGAATTGGCCCTCAACAGTTCCCACGACATTTTCCTGCAAGGAGACCATATCTGCCGCATTTCGCGTATGCAGAAGCGCGTCCAGCAGGCGGTTCACAGTCTTTTAAGGACGGAAGAAGGCGAAGCGTTCACAAACCGAGAGCATGGCGTTCCCTGGCTTGAAAAGGTCGCGGGGCTTCCCATGAACCATCTTGACGTCGCCCAGAAAATACTCCGCGAGAAGATCGAAAAGGTCGATGGCGTCAAGGAGGTGGTCTCCATAGAAATCAAGGCAGACGGAAGAAACATTTCCGGAAAGTTCAGCGTCCGAAGCAAGGACGATGAAAACATCATCGGAGCGTTTTAGATATGGCAATAGGCGCAGTCGCAATCGACAGCAATTCCGGAATTTCCATCAAGAGCTTTCGCGAAATACGCCAGGCCATAGCCACAGCCTTTGTGGAAGTCTTTGGCGCTGGCATTAACCTTGACCCCAGCGCACCCGATGGGATGCTTGTGGACTTACTCGGTTTTCCCCTGGTTCAAAAAGAACCCCTATAAGATTTCCTTTGGAAGGATTCAATCCCTCAAATGAATTGTTTCTCCCGAAAAAATCTTTCTTGAATGTCAAAATTTGTCCTTATAGAAATCTATCTTTTCTAACGAAACATCGCGCTTGTATAAAATCCTGAATAGAAGCTTGTAGCGCGAAAGGAGTAAGAATGCCTAATTACGCCAAATGTGGTCACTTGTGTGAATACATTTTAATTGAATGTATTGCAAATGTAAATACAAAGAGTTATATTCTGGGGGTGTAATATGGAGGTTGTCATGTCCGCATCTACCACAGTCACCTTTAGGATCGATCCCGAAGTCAAGAAGGGGGCGGAACAGGTTTTTGATTCCCTGGGAATGAACCTTTCTGTCGGTATCAACATGTTTCTGCGTCAGGTCGTGCGGGAACAGAAATACCCTTGCGCCCTGGATCTGGATATTGCGCAGTCCGCCAAAAGCACCTACACATCCAGCTTCTGGGATTTGTTTGGCGCAGGTAAGGACTTGGACATCGATGTACCCGAAGAATTGGATTCTTCCCTAGATGCTTCCAGGGAGGAACTGTGAAATACTTCCTGGACACAAACATCATTGTCTATGCCGTAAAGGGAATGTTCCCGGAAATTCGAAAGCATTTTGAACGAGTCCCATCTACATCCATTGTGGTTCCGTCTGTTGTCTGCGCGGAGCTTGAATATGGCGCGCGGAAAAGCAACAATTACGAAAGGACCATTGCCCTGTACAATTCGTTCCTGCGGGAATTTCAAGTCGTGCCCTTCTCAAAATCCGAGGCTGCAGCGTATGGTGAAATCAGGCGTCAGCTTGAAACCGCCGGCGCACCCATTGGTCCCAACGATTTGCTTATTGCGGCAAGTGCCTTTAATGGTGGTTGCCTCGTGACCCACAACGTGAAGGAATTCTCACGCATTGATGGCCTTGTCATCGAAGACTGGACCATGGGGTGAGTTATCTTTCTTCTTTTCTAATAAAAGGTATTTTTGCAGTAGAATGAAACGCTATAATTTTTTTGAAAAATATTCTACCCTGAGTAAATCGGTTTTGACTCTGGCTTTGGGGTTCTTCGTTGCTTGCTCCGATTCGGGAACTTCTTCCGATGAAAATGGAGGCTCAACTTCTGGAAACACAAATGGTGGGTCTTGCAAGGAATTGGCAAAGGAATGCCCTTTATCTCTTGACGAAAATTCCATTTGCGATAGCCGTGATGGACAGGTGTACAAGACTGTAAAAATTGGCGATCAGGTTTGGCTTGCTGAGAATATGAATTTCTGCACTACAGAAAGCTGGTGCTATGATGGTCGCGAAAAGAATTGCCAAAAATATGGTCGTCTGTATAGCTGGTCTGCAGCCATGGGCCTCGATAAATCCTACCAGCAAAAATACGCGAACTTGACAGGAAATGTCCAGGGCGCATGTCCAGAAGGGTTCCATGTTGCAAGTGTCGATGACTGGAATGAGCTGGAAGCTTTTGCAAAAACAGAAGCTAAGGCAAGCCAATCCGATGTCGGTGCACTTCTTCGTTCTAACACCAATGACTGGCAGGTTGAATACAATGATGTGTTCGGCGAAATGGGTGGCCCGGGCAATGATGGGTTGGGCTTTGGCGCGCTCCCCGCAGGCGAGAAATGGTCTAGGGAATACAAGGATTTAGGTACTGTCGCCTATTTCTGGACTGCCAATGAGGATACAAACGAGCCTCCCATTGGAAGCCCGTCCAAAGCACTCATCCGCTCTCTGAAAAAGAACATCAATGATGTAGTGGGTTTTGGCTCGCTGTTGAAGGATGAGGGCCTTTCCCTTCGTTGTGTAAAGGATTGATACTTCTCCAAGAAAGTTTTGGTGGAGGCAGGGATTGTCAAATGTCTATCCGTCGGGAAAATTGAACCCAGATATCTCCCTGGTAAACTGTATAAAGTAGAGTAGTTTTATCAATATGAGTTTTGATTTGCAAAGGTTTAAAGACGCCCAGGAATCCGATTATCCAGTTGCGTTGAACGAAATTAAGGCTGGCTGCAAAGAAAGCCATTGGATTTGGTACATCTTTCCTCAACTGAAGGAGCTTGGATATAGCCCAACGGCAAAATACTACGGATTGACGAAGGATGAGGCCAGGGCTTACATTGCAGATGATGTTTTAAGGACTCGCCTTGTTGAAATTTCAGAGGCGTTGCTGGCGTTGGAAAATAACAATGCAACAGAAGTCATGGGGTATCCCGACGACTTGAAACTAAAATCGTGCATGACTCTGTTCATGGAAGTGGCGCCTGAAATTGAAGTCTTCGGCAAGGTCCTTGAGAAATTCTTTTCCGGAGAAAAGGACTCCAGAACTTTGGAACTGCTGGCTATAAGATAAATTGCGGAAAAATGTTAATGAATCTACGGCTCCAAGAATCCACAAAAGATTAATATGCTGCTATGCTATTGATTTTTCTGTGTGTATCCGATAATTGGGTACACGCATTTTTTATTGTTCTTTGTATTGGGCTTGATTTTGACATTGGCCTGTTCAAGGTAGTCAATCAGAATATCGGATGTGTATGAATATGTGACATTCTCGTCGGTACGCATGGCAAGGTTCATTCCGATGATGTGACCATTATAGTAGAGTGGACCGCCGGAAATGCCGTGTTTACCCTTTACGCTGATGGAATACACGTAATCAAACGGCATTCGAGAGTCGTAATCAGAAACAGGTCCGGAGACTCTGTATTTATCCAGTTTTCCTTTCCCTGGTACATTGCCATACATTTCGACGATTTCCCCGTCCTTGGCGAAAATAGGGGCAATCTGACAAGCTTTTAGATGTATTGAATCCGGTACGGTTACGATTGCGAGGTCTACCATTTCCTCTTCCTGCCTTGACTGGACCATTAGTCTGAGGCTTACGTAGGAACCGTTTACGATGGTCTTCCCGGAGTCCGTACCGAAGACTCCGTGGGATGTTGTGATGATTCATTGACTGCGATTCCATTAGATACGAGGTCGGCGCGGCTAACGGAAGCAAGAAATGCGATAAAAAGGAATATGTACCAGAATGTGGTTGTCAAAGAGCTGTCATTAAACATGGTGGCGTTCTCCTTGACTATAATATCGGCATACATTCAGGGATTGTCAAATGGATCGCAGAAATTCTACTGAAAACTTTTGTATATTTTGGAAAAAGTTTTCAGTAGAGGTTTTGAGTGATTTTAAGAGAAAAGTACATTGTTCCGATTCGTGACTTTTATAAATCTGATTTGATTAAGATTATCACAGGGATTCGCCGCTGCGGAAAGTCTGTGATTCTTAAGCAAGTTATGGATGAAATTTCAGTCAAGTCATCCAACTTGATTTATCTTAATTTTGAAAACGCAGTCAATGTTCCGGACATAAAGAACGGCAATGACTTGATTGATTACGTTCTGAAAAAGAAAAAACGCGGGCTTTGCTATGTTTTTCTGGATGAAGTGCAAACCATCGATGGATGGCAACTTGCGTGCAAGACATTGCGTCTGAATCAATGCTCCGTATTCATTACAGGTTCAAATTCAAAACTTCTTTCAAGCGAATTTACCAAGGAACTAAGCGGCCGTTATGTTTCATTCCGGATTCGTCCCTTTGTTTACAAGGAAATTTTAAAGATTGCCAAGGAAAAGAGGAAAAAGGTTCCCATTTCCGATTACTTGATTTGGGGTGGTTTCCCGAATCGATTCTATATGAAGAATCAAGAGGCTCAAGACTTATATCTTAATGACCTTAAGGAAACTATTGTCGTTAATGACCTGGTAAACCGCTACGGCATCAGAAAACGCTCACTCTTTGAAAGCCTTGTTACTTTTATACTGCATTCCAATAGTCGCATTTTCTCGGCCAAGGCGATTCGTGATTACGTGAAACAGGAACATGATAAGTGCTCTGTCAACACAATTATGAAATACCTTGCCTATTTAAAGGAGGCTTACGTCATTTGCGGATTGCCGCAATACTCCACCAAGGTCAAGCGTGAACTTTCTTTCTACGAGAAAATCTACAATGAAGATGTTGCCCTCAATTCTATCCATGCCTCCGCGGGTCGTTACGACATTACCCACAACCTGGAGAACATTGTCTACAATGAACTAATCTATATGGGCTACGAATTGTTTGTGTACAACAACAAGGGAAAAGAAATTGATTTCCTTGCCCAAAAGGGTAACAAAAGATACTTGATACAAGTTGCCTACAGCGTCGCCGAGGAAAAGGCCTACGCAAGGGAATTTGATGCGTTCAATGGCGTAGAAGGGGATTTCCAGAAAATCATCATCACCAATGATGACGTGGACTACTCTTCAAGTACAGTAAGACATATCATGCTCAAGGATTTCTTGGTTATGGAATCTTTGGAAGTAACGCCCAAAGCAACGACCTTGGCAGAGGCGCAAGCTGCTTACAATGTGTGGCTGCAATACAAAAAAGAACATCCCTAGAATGGAATGTCCTTTTAACGAGTAAAAATTCCTACTGAAAACTTTTACTTATTTTGGAAAAAGTTTTCAGTAGAGAAAATGCTGTTTTTATAAATCTAAGTATTTATATTTTTCTGTTTCTCGGCATTTGGGATTGTCTTTAAATATCGTAAACCATTCATTCTCTGGCTGGCGGTTGTCTGGCATGTGAATATAAATTCGTGAAACCGAGGTTCCGATATAATTGTTTAAGCACAATTCTTGCTTTCCATTCCAAAAGGCTTTAAAGGAAACGATATCCCCTTTCTTTATCGTATATTCGATATTCAAGGTTTGGTAAGGAACTCCTTTATTGTACCACACGATTTCGGTTGCCGGGTCGAATTCGTCTATAAGAACTTCGTAAGAGGGTATTGGATTCATAAAGTCGAATCCTCCCGTTTTTAATGCATATCTATAATCAATATAATATTCGTAAGGAACGACGCTTTTGACAGGAGTATTTTTGTAAGCGACAATCTGGAAATCCTTTGGGGACACTCCTTCAGGAAAATCACCGACTACAACAAAAAACGGCTCAATCTCAATTTTTGGGGGTAGCCTATCTACATAGGACGATGAATCTGAGCTGAAGATCCCTCCACAAGAAGCAAGAAGAAATAGTGCTAATAAGAGTAAGGCTTTCATTTTACTTCAACCACCCATTCATCTCGTGATTTCAGAAAAGTTACATGCGTTGTTTTGTCAAGAATGTTCTTTACAACGAACTCTTTTTTTTCTGCATCGCAATATGCTTGTATTCCCCGATGGGCTACTCCCTCTCTGTACCAAATTACATAATAGTTGTAACCGCGATATCCTTCCCAAAGTTCATCGGGATCGCATGTCATTCGCCCGTACCGTGTAAATTGGATTTGCCTTACATTTTTATAAATCGTTGCGTTATGCCATTCCACATCCTTGTCGCTTAGAGGACAATCCCCAGGGCAGTCCCTTTGTGCATAAACAACGACGGATTCTTTTTCTATGGTTGCATTTTTCGGCAGGGATTCGTTAATGCGGATTAGGTGTGATGGAGGCAGACAACCCATCAGGCTAAAACAGAGGAACATCCATAAAAGCGGTGGTATGAATTTTGGCATGTTGATGTTTTTAATTAAGCGGCGAAGCAACTCTTATAAAACTAGAAATTTTCAATATGGTTTAAGAATAGGTGCGTTTTTTTTTGCCTTTTTTATACTGCGATAAAAATAAGTGCTTTATGATTACAATACATTGACAAATGTATGCTATTATCATATATTCTATAATGAGGTTAAATATGGCGACGTCGTTATTACAAATTCGAATGGATGAAGATTTGAAAAACCAGGCCGCAGAATTGTTCGAAAGTCTCGGCATGGACATCCCTACTGCAATTCGTGTATTTTTCAAGCGAGCCCTTGTTGAAAAAGGATTGCCCTTTGATGTCAAAACCACTTCGTCAAAAGAGGCTGATGATCCAATGGGGCTTTTGTCTTCACTTCAGGCGTTGAATGCTAATGCTCAAAAAAATGGGACTATAGGCATGAGCGAAGAAGAAATTGAGGAAGAAATCAAGCAGATGCATGCTGAAAGAAGGAAGAAAAAATGCTCTACGCGGTAATAGACACCAATGTTCTTGTATCTGCAGCTTTAGCGAGAAATCAAATAGAATCTGTTCCTTATTTGATTTTGTTGGAAATTTTGAAAAAATCTTTTATCCCTATAGTTGATGAATCGATCGTTGAAGAATATAAAGAAGTTTTGTTTAGAACGAAATTTGGCTTTATTCACAAAGAAGCAGAAAATGTAATTGAAATCATCTTAAAGAATGCGCTCAAGGTTTCCATTCCATCGACCGGGAAGATTTTACCGGATATGGATGACGTCATCTTTTATGATGTTGCTTTTGCCAATCAGGACAAGGGTGCTTACATCGTAACCGGAAATACAAAGCATTTCCCTGATTGCGAATTTGCAGTAACTCCAAGGACTTTTTTGAACATGATTAATCCAACTATTCCATTGGTGGTAAACGACAACGGTGCTATTTACGATCCGACAGGATTGCTAGCGGCCTTCAAGGCTGCAAATGAAAATGCTCTTCGCAATGGTACTGCCGGCATGAGTGAGGAAGAAATCGAAGCCGAAATCAAGCTTATGCACGAAGAACGGAGACGGAAAAGAAACGGTTAGTTTTCAAAATACGGCAGTGCGGATTAACATGCGTTAGAAAAATGAGAAAACTCCGGAGTTGTGATTTCTGGAGTTTGAATTTTTTGAATGCTTATTGAGAATTCTTACAAGCTGTTGATTGCTTCGAACAGCTGCATCATCTTTTCTGCGTTCTTGATGCCTGGTGCGTCTTCTACGCCGCTGGAAACATCGATAAGTTCCGGGGAGAACTTTGCGCAAATGTCGCCGATGTTCTCGGGAGTGATGCCGCCGGCGAGCCAGAAGGGTGTTTCGCCTGCTTTTTCGCGAAGCAGTTCTTCAGGAATGCGCTGGCCGGATCCGCCGGGGATGCCTTCTACCTTGGCGTCCAGAAGAACGCGGGGTTCGCCGTGCTTGCGGATGGCGGCGAAGTTTTCGAAGTCTTCTGCGGAACCGATGCGAAGGGCGTTGTAGCAGGGGAGGGCTGGAGATTGGGCGGCGCTTGCACCTTCTGCGGGAATTGCGTCAAATGCGGGTGCTGCAAATCCGTGGAACTGCACTGCGTCCAGAATGCCTTCGGCGGCAAGCTTAATGGCTGTTTTGCCTTCTTCTGTGGTGGTCTCGGTAATGACGCCGATAAACAGGGGGCAGGTGCGGCCTTCTGCGGCGTATTCGTTACGGAGCAGTTGGGTAAAGTTACGAACGAAGGTTTCGTTGGTGAGACGCTTGGTATTGCTGAAAACAAAGCCCAGCATGTCGGCGCCCATTTCGGCGGCGGCAAAACCGTCTTCTTCGCGGGTGATGCCGCAAATCTTGACCATGGGAATCTTGTGGGCAGCACTTTCTGCGGCGGCGCTTTCCATACCTGCGTCTGCCATAGCTGCGGCGTAGGCGGCGCGTTTGGCGTCACGGCGTTCTGCAAAGGTTTTCCAGAAGTCACCGCGGCGGTTATCTTCTGCGGTGCCAAATGCGGCAACCAGCTTGGCGGCCAGCGGCGGGTTCTTTGCCACGGCTTCGCCAACGAGAATTCCCTTGAAGCCCAGACTGCGGGCGAATGCGGCATCGGCAGGAGTGTGTACGCCGCTTTCAAAGACGGCCTTTGCCGGCAACTTGTTGCGGATAGCCGCAGGAACCATGGGGTCGATGTGGAAGGTTGCCAAGTCTCGGCTGTTTACGCCTGCGACGATGGTCTTTTCTACGCTTTCGCCCAAGGCTTCCAGCACCAAGTTCAACTTTCTCAAATCATCCGGTTCACGGACTTCCACGAAGGCCTGCATCTCGAAACTTTGGGCACGGCGAGCCATCTTCAAAAGCTGTTCGTCATCCAGGATGCGGGCAATCAAGAGAACCGCGTCGGCACCGCAGCGGTAGGCGATGTCGATTTCATCTTCGAACAGCAAGAAGTCCTTACGGAGCACGGCGCACTTCTTGGTGCCATCTCCATTATCCACGGCCTTGGCCACCGCAATCAGGTCTGCCAAAGTTCCCTTGAAGTAGTTGGTTTCCGTAAGCACAGAAATTGCCTGTGCGCCGGCGGCGGCGTAGGTGCGTGCCAAATCCGCAGGAACCAAGTCCGGGGCAATGTCCCCCTTGGAGGGCGAAGCTCGCTTGACCTCGAGAATAGGTCCCGGACGGCCGAGGAATTCGCAGCGGCCCACGGTACGCTTTTCAGGAATGTCAAAGCCAAAGGTGAGACCAAGGCGTTCAATGTCTGCACGTCTCTTGTCAACAATCTTCTTTAAAATATCTTCGCTCATTTATAGGTTCCAGGTTCGAGGCTCCAGGTACGAGGTTTGATGCTCGAAGTGCTGGGCGCGGGGCTTGAAATTTTACCTGCAAAATTTAGAAAAAAAGATAAATGAAAAATTGCGTTGGGAAATCGGCTTGCGTTGTTTTGTTGAAATAGTTATATTCTAGCTGTGCAGATACAAAAGGACATAATCAAGTCCAAGTTGCAGGACTATTTTGCGCATCAGGATTCCATTGATGCGGTAATCCTTTATGGCTCCTTTGCGAAAGGTAATTTCAACGAGTATAGCGATATTGACCTTGTGGTCCATTCAAAGGAAAGCCTGGATTTTGATTCGCTTGCGACAATGCAGGTGGAATTGAGTCTTCTTTGCGGTCGAGAAATCGACATTTCAGATTTGTCCAAGGCCGAGGGTGTATTTTTGCATCAGGTGATGACCACCGGTGAACGCATCAAGTTTGACCATACGGTATTCCACAAGTACCTTATGAAGGCCCTCTATTTTTACGAGGATTTTTTGCCGATTATCCGTGCTTGCCGTGCAGAAAAAATAAAGAGGTTTGTCAATGGAAATTATTGACAACAAAATAATTTACTCCATTGTCAAGAATAACCTAAGCGATTTTGTTGAATTTGCTGCGAGCATTGCCCGCTTGTAAGGGCTGAGTTAGCACTTATCTGTTGCACTCATCTATAAAAAAACGTATATTCCTATTTATAGACAACCTCCATTTTACCCTAGGAGTTTTATATGCGTAAAAAGATTTCGCTGATGCTTCCGCTGCTTTGTGCCCCGTTGGCCTTTTGGGCCTGCGGTGACGGCGAGTCCAATTCCGGGACCTCTGCAAATGGTTCCGTTTCTGAGGCCGATTTGGTTGTTGCGACTTTCGATGACTTGCCTGTTTGCAGCGACAAGCGGGAGGGCGCTACCGCCTACGTGAAGGATGAAAAGACCGCCTACATCTGCGAAGACGGCAAATGGATTTCCGATGACGAAACGGACGGCGACGATTCCTCGTCGAGTGTCAAGCCTAGTTCCTCTTCATCTGACAAAATAGACTCTTCTTCATCTGTCAAGCCTAGTTCCTCTTCTTCTGTCAAGCCAGGCTCTTCCAGTAGCAAGAAGGACGACCCGATGTCCAGTAGCAGTTTCAAGTATGAGCAGGATTCCACGGCCTACGAACAGCCTGATGTTGTGAAGGTGAAGGATAAGTCCATTGCAGGCGTTAGCCAAAAGGGACCGTTTGTGACGGGTTCGGCGGTTAAGCTTTATGAACTGGATGGCGAAACCTACGCACAGACCGGCAAGAGCTTTACGGGCAAGATTACCAGCGACAACGGTGAGTTCGGAGTATCTAGCGTTACCTTGGCTAGCCAGTATGCATTGCTCGAAGCCAGCGGCTACTACCGCAATGAAGTCAGCGGTAAAAAGTCTGGCGGTACCATTACCTTGAACGCACTTACAGACCTTAGCGACCGCGAAAAGGTGAACATCAACTTGCTGACTCACCTTGAATATGAACGCGCCCTTTACCTGGTGGGCACCGGCGTGAATGTTCCTGCTGCCAAGAAACAGGCCGAAGCAGAAATCTTCAACGCCTTTGGTATCCAGGGCGATTTTGCGAACTCCGAAGACCTGAACATCTTTAGCAAGGGCGAGGGTAATGCCGCCCTTTTGGCCTTCAGCATTTTGATGCAGGGTAATCGCAGCGAAGCGGAACTCACGGAACTTTTGACAAAGTTCGCAACCGACATCGAGAAGGATGGCGAATGGAATGACGCTTCCACTAAGGCAAAGATTGCGGACTGGGCTAACGAACAAGACTTGAATGGCAAGCTATCTTCGATTCGTTCCAACATCAATAGCTGGG
Organism: Fibrobacter sp. UWH6; assembly: GCF_900142465.1. Classification (NCBI taxonomy): domain Bacteria; kingdom Pseudomonadati; phylum Fibrobacterota; class Fibrobacteria; order Fibrobacterales; family Fibrobacteraceae; genus Fibrobacter; species Fibrobacter sp. UWH6. The sequence goes on along the minus strand of NZ_FRAX01000005.1, from coordinate 216,099 downwards.
GGTTGGGTTCGGCTCCGGACTTTGAAAAGTATGTGCGCAATTTCTGGTATGCAAATTATGGCCTTGAGGCTTGCGAAGCCGATAGCAAGGGCGTGGTTGCCGCAACCACCAATGAACTTGTTGAAGCCTATGGTACTAAAACCCGCTATATCTGTAATGGCGAGGGTTGGGTAGAAGCTAGCGACATTGAAAAGGACACTTACCAGTGGGCTGCCGGCGAAGATGGCGAAATCAAGCAGGGAAGCGTAACCAAGTCCGTGAACTATGTTTACGACGGCGCTAAAAATGCTTGGAGAAACGCCTCCACGGTTGAAGCCGCCCTTGGCGGTTGCACCGAAACTCGCGAAGCCGACATTTCTTTGAATACGGGCAAGGTGAATGGAACCTGGTACATTTGCAAGAACCGCAAGTGGGAATCCACCAACAACATTACCGTTGATACCCAGGGTTGGGTAGAAGGTAGCGATGGTGATATCAAGAAGGGGGACTCCACCGATGTGCAGTACAAGTACGACGAGGCCCTGGATCAGTGGGTGGCTACGAATGCAAATGATGTGAGCCTGGGCCTAATGGGCTGCACCACCAACCGCACCGGCGAAATCGGCAAGAGCGGCGAAACTTACTACGTGTGCAAGAACAGCAACTGGCAGGTGGCTGCAGAAATAGACTACGACACCTATGGCGAAAAGTGCACCAGTGCCGAAGTGGGCAAGACCATGAACGGCAAGGAGACTGCAACCAACAAGTACTACTGCTCTAGCAAGGGCTGGGTAAGCCTGATGGGAGACTGGACTTTTGATGTGCCAAAGGAAGCTCGTCTGAATCCGGAAATCACCTACGGCACCATGACTGATAAACGCGACAATAAGACCTATAAGACCGTAAAGATCGGCGATCAGGTGTGGATGGCCGAGAACCTGAACTATGCCGATTCTACAAAAATGCCGAGCCTGAAGGGTAAGTCCTGGTGCTATGATAATAAGGCAGAGAATTGCGATGTAACCGGTCGCCTTTACACCTGGGCTGCAGCCATTGACTCTGTTGCCTTGGCAAATGATGCTGATAATCCTCAGACTTGCGGCTTCGGCAAGACTTGTACTCTGCCGGCTATTGTGCAGGGTGTGTGTCCCAGCGGCTGGCATTTGCCAACATACGACGAATGGCAAACATTGTTCAAGGCTGTTGGTGGTTCCAGCGCTGCTGGTAAGGCTCTTAAGTCGGGCAGTGGCTGGTCCGGCAATGGCAACGGAACGGATACCTACGGCTTCTCCGCGCTCCCTGCAGGCGACAGATACGACGATGGCATTTTCTACAATGCCGGCTACTACGCCCTCTTCTGGTCTGCTAGCGAGAACGATAGCAACTACGCCTATTACATGAACTTGCTCTACCGCCGCGGGAGTGCCAACATGGACAGCCGCAGTAAGTACGCCGGTTACTCCGTTCGTTGTCTCCAGAACTCTAACTAGAGGTGCGTAGCACCACTAGCACGCGCCAGCTATACAGCGAGACTTCGAACTTCAGTTCTTTAGTCGCTGTTATCCACTCTGTGGACAAAGCAGGCGCGTAGGTCCGATCCAAAAGGGCGAAGCCCAAAGGGAACGGACCCGGCGAAGCCGGAAAAAAATCATCCCCGCCCCAAAAGGGCGGGTCGATTTTTTTTGGAAAAGTAACCTATGTCAAAATATGACACTTGTGTAATCTATATTTGCTTGTGTAAAAAAAAAGGTGAATGTGGAATGAAAATTGAAAAAATTTATAGCATAGAGTCGCAAAACCGGTGTGAAATCCATTTAGTTCGCGATAGTAAATTCTGGCAGGCCTGGGAACGATCTTCATTTCTGTTCAGTAAGTTGTTCCGACCGTTTAAAATCAATGCCCGATTTTTCAAGAACATCTCGGCCGAAATGGTGTATCTCGGATTCCCTGATACATTGCTTGCTAAAATCCAGGAGGAATGCGATGGCAAGTACAGTTACAAGGTTATTGATGAGAATCATGTAGTAATTACTGGGTTACCCGTATTAGAGAACTTTGACGATTGGAAAAAGTCTGTGCTTGGGGCGGTGCCAAAGACTTCGCCCGCTTCAAAAAAACAGGAATCTCATTCCAATGTAAACCCACGAAACATGATGCTTGCCTATCGCGAAATGTACGACTATACCTTGGATATATGCAGGCGTACGGGTAAGTTCTACAAGAATTACAAGTTCGGCCTTGGCGATAGGCTGCGCAACGACTCCATGGAACTTCTGGAGATGATGCAGCTTGCCATGCAGGGTTTTGCCAAGTTCGACTTTGATCGTGCCATGCAAATACTGGTGCGTGCAAGGATCCAGCTTCGCATATTACAGGACCTTAAACAAATCGCGAACAACCAGTGGATTTTCGTAAATGCAAAAATTGAAACCATATTGAATCTTTTACGGTTAGAGTCTTGCGGTAATGACACCGTGGGAGAAAACCTTTCAGAGTTCAGCAGCCCGCTCTCGCCTGCGATGCAGAGGAGTAGACAAACCCATGGCGATGGCCTGCCGCAAGGCACTCCATGCCGTGTTTAATAGCGGCTGCCCATCAAATTCATGTAGGGCCTACGGCTTCTCCGCGCTCCCTGCAGGCAACAGAAACAACAATGGCAATTTCAACAATGCCGGCAACAACGCCAACTTCTGGTCTGCTAGCGAGAACAATAGCAACAACGCCTATAACATGAACTTGAACTACAACAACGAGAATGCCAACATGAACAACAACAATAAGAACAACGGTAACTCCGTTCGTTGTCTCCAGAACTCTGAAGAATTTACATGAACAGCTTGCTTGGTGAACTCTACATTGCCTATCGCGAGGCCCGCAAGCACAAGCGCAATACCCAGAATCAGCTTGACTTTGAACGGAACCTGGAAAGTAATCTGCTTGCATTGGCATACGAACTGCAAAATAGGACCTATGTTCCTTTGCCCAGTATCTGCTTCATTAACGAAAAGCCAGTAAAGCGTGAAATCATCGCCGCCAATTTTCGCGATCGCGTGGTACATCATCTGCTATACAACTGGATTTACCCCATATTCGACCGGCAGTTTATTTTCGATTGCTACAGCTGCCGTGTGGGCAAGGGTACCGACTTTGGTATAAAACGAGCCAAGGCTTTTGTTAGTTCAGAAAGCAAAAATTTTAGCCAAGAGTGCTGGGTTTTGCGCTTGGATATAAGCGGGTTCTTCATGGGCATTAATCGCGACATTCTTTATGGTTTGTGTATTGAAGGGTTGCGTAAGGTAAAGTGGCGTGGAGTTCCCGATAAGGATCTGTGTACATTCTTGATCAGGATTTTCGTGTATAATGATCCGCTGAAGAACGCCCGGTTTCGTAGCCCCCGCAGCGCATGGAACGACTTGCCCGCCAATAAGTCGTTGATGGGACTGCCGGAAAATCAGGGACTTCCTATCGGGAATCTGACATCGCAGTTATTTGGCAATATTTACTTGAATCCCTTGGACCAGTTCGTAAAACGAATCTTGAAAATTAGATGCTATGGTCGCTATGTGGATGACATGGTGCTGGTGCATCGCGACAAACGTGTGTTGCTGGATGCTGTTGACCAAATCCGGGATTTTGTTGCCTCGCAGCTAGCGCTGAACTTGCATCCGAAAAAGGTGTATCTTCAACCAGTGCAGAACGGCTTTGCATTTTTGGGGGTGTATATCTTGCCGTGGCGGGTTTATCCTGGGCGGCGTATTGTTAGAAACTTCAGGGAATGTGTTGCAAAGCCTTCTGCAGATTTGCTTTGCCAGGCTGCACGATTGCAAAGTTACCATGGCTATATGAGTCACTATGATGCCAATATTTTGATTTGGAGGAATTATGCCCAATGAAAATTCTTGAAGAAGTAGGGAAATTTTTATAAAGACTCCGTTATACTTTGCCAAATCTCTGTTTTTTGATGACTTTTGGCGAGTTTAAATACCGTGCTCAGCCTTTCATAGAAAGATTCATTTTATTCAATTTGCTTGCTGTATTGAATAAAAATTAACCTTTTTTGTTCAATATGGTTGTTTTGTTGACTAAAAATGCTATTTTTAAGGCATGAAAAGTGCCATGCTCAATCAGCGAAAAGAACGGGACCGCCTTTTGGCGGAGCCTTACCTTACACGTCAAACAGTGTATGATTTTGATGCCTTGCTCCAGAGCCCGAACATAAAGTTGTTAACGGGGCCTCGTCGCGTGGGAAAATCTACCCAGGCTATTTTGATGCTGCGCGGGAAGAATTTTGCTTACCTGAATTTCGATGACAATGAATTGCTAAAAGGCTGGAACGAGGAACAGGCGGAAATGCTGCTGAACGAGGTGTACCCGAATTTTCAGTACCTTTTGCTTGACGAAGTCCAGAACGTAAGTGGCTGGGATGTTTGGGTCGGCAAGCTTTTTCGTCGTGGGTACAACCTGGTTATAACAGGTAGTAACGCCAACATGCTTTCGGGAGAAATGGCAACCGTGCTTACGGGGCGATATCTTGAAATCAAGATGCTGCCTTTTAGTTTGTTTGAAACGAACGCGTTTAATCGGGAATTGACCAAGGACGATTATCTTAAAAACGGGGGTTATCCAGAAACGGTGTCGCATCGGGCCATAACGCAAACATACTTGCAGACACTATTCGATTCCATTGTGTACAAGGATGTGGTTCGCAGGCACAAGATCCGAAATGTTACGGACCTGAACAATGTGGCTACATTCCTTCTTGCAAATTTTACGGGAACATTTAGCTACAACGATGTGGCGGATGACCTTGGCCTTTCCAGTGTTGCCACGACAAAAAAGTTCATGGACTATTTGCATGAGCCATTCCTGTTCTATTATCTGGATAGATACAACAACAAATTGAAACTGATGAAAAAGGCTCCGCGCAAGGTCTATGTGGTTGACAATGGCTTTGTTTCGTCGAGGGCGTTTAGTCTTAGCGAAAATCTGGGAAAACTTCTGGAAAATCAAGTCTTTATTGAATTGCTTCGTCGTGGGTACGATACCGAAAAATCCTTGTTCTACTACCATTCCCGCAATGACAAGGAAACGGATTTTGTAGTTCGTGAAGGTAACAAGGTAAAGCAGCTAATTCAAGTTTGTTACGAGATGTCGAACGAAAAAACAGAAAAGCGAGAGGTGGGTAGCCTTGTGGAATGCGCTGGCGAACTGAAGTGCGATAACCTTACTATCGTAACATGGAATGATGAACGGGTCATTGAAAAGAACGGGTATGTTATTAAGGTTGTTCCCGTGGAAAAATTTTGAATATTTTTTATCTTGTAGGTGATTCAAGGAGAAGTTTCGATGAGAAAGCTGTTTTATGGAATAAGCGTTGTGGCCATGGTTTTGGGCATGGTGGCCTGTGACGATAGCGTTTCTTCTGCAAATAACGAAAATGCGGACAAGGAATCTTCTTCGTCTGTTATTTCGGAGGACGCTTCATCTTCCAGTGTCAAACCCGGTTCCTCTTCATCTGACAAAATAGACTCTTCTTCATCTGTCAAGCCGAGCAGTTCCTCGTCTGACTTGGATGTCAAACCCGGTTCCTCCAGCAGTAAGAATGACGACCCGAAGTCCAGTAGTAGTCGCGGTCTTTTTGATGTGACGAAGGATGAATTTCTGAACCCGGAAATCACCTACGGCACCATGACTGATAAACGCGACAATAAAACCTACAAGACCGTTAAGATCGGCGATCAGGTGTGGATGGCCGAGAACCTGAACTATGCCGATTCTACAAAAATGCCGAGCCTGAAGGGCAAGTCCTGGTGCTATGAAAATGCCGCAGATTCTTGTGCTAAGTATGGTCGCCTTTACACCTGGGCTGCAGCCATTGACTCTGTTGCCTTGGCAAATGATGCTGATAATCCTCAGACTTGCGGTTATGGTAAGACCTGTACGCTGCCGACAGTTGTTCAAGGCGTGTGCCCCAGTGGTTGGCATTTGCCAACATACGACGAATGGCAAACATTGTTCAAGGCTGTTGGTGGTTCCAGCGCTGCTGGTAAGGCTCTTAAGTCGGGCAGTGGCTGGTCCGGCAATGGCAACGGAACGGATGCCTACGGCTTCTCCGCGCTCCCTGCAGGCAACAGAAGCTACAATGGCTATTTCAACTATGCCGGCAGCTACGCCCTCTTCTGGTCTGCCTCTCAGTACGAGAACTATAGCGACTGCGCCTACTACATGTACTTGGGCTACAGCCTCGAGGATGCCTACATGGGCTACTACGATAAGGACTACGGTAACTCAGTGCGTTGTCTCCAGAACTCTAACTAAACTTTTACCTAAAATACTCCGTTTAGAACGAAAAGTTTGCAAAAAGGTGGTTGTTTGACTACCTTTTTTACGAAATTTTGCTACTTTAGATGGCGTGAGATACCTAACATTAGAAAAAGCCCTTGATGCGTGGAGAAAACTCCAGCCTATTTCAGATGAAAATAGGGCTCGTCTTGCTCGTCGTTTTTCCGTTGACTTCAACTATAACAGCAACCATATCGAGGGGAACACCCTTACTTATGGACAGACGGAAATCCTTTTGCTGTTCGGGAAGGTGATTGGTGAAGCGAACGTGCGGAGCGTTCAGGAGATGGTGGCCAGCGAAGTGTCTCTCAAGATGATGGTGGCTGAAGCTAAAATCAAGGAAACTCCACTTACACAAAATTTTATACGAGGCCTGCATCATACTCTACTGCGGGAGGATTATTCCGTTCATCGGGAACTGCCTGGTGGAATGCAAGTCGGGTATGTGGTTCACGCAGGGCAATACAAGACACGCCCAAATAGTGTCATTACGCGTTATGGAGATCGGTTCGACTATGCGTCACCAGAAGAAACTCCTGCACTGATGACGGATTTGGTGGATTGGTATAATGCTGCAGAAAAAGAGGGGAAGTTGTCCCCTGTGGAATTGGCCGCGCTGTTCCATTATCGGTATATTAGAATCCACCCATTCGAAGATGGAAATGGTCGAATCGCTCGTTTGCTAGTCAATTACATTTTGGCGAAACATGATATTCCCATGGTAGTTGTTCGCAGTCGAAAGAAAGACGAATACCTGGAAGCTTTGCATGCAGCCGATTTGGCTGTAGGTGCTGCGCCGACATTAGGCGCGAATGCCTCGTTGCGAACTATCGCTCCATTTCTCAAGTATTTTAAGAATATGGTGGCGCAAGAAATTGATGGCGATGTTCGCTTTCTTACAAAGTGTGGTGAAAATATCTGGTGGTATGATGGCGAGTGCGTTGAATTTCGCACCCCGAATTATGGCCGGATTTTAAACCTTATGCAAAGTGAACCGGTTTTGACGCTTGCCGATATTCAGCGAAAACTTGGTATTCGAATTTCAGCTGTTAACAAGCTGGTTCAGCACCTTCTTGATTGCCATTATATTGAACGCGGGAAAGATGTTGGCAAATGGCATGTGTTTATCGTGCCGTCAGTTTAGAGACTTTGCAATATTAAAAATGCAAAAAAAGGACCTGAGTTTTCTCAGGTCCTTTCTGTTTCTAGATTCTGCTCCTTTGAACCTAAGAATTGTAAGGAACTAAAGTTCCAACAATTCTATATCGCTAACGCTCAGGATGACACCGTGAGGCGCATGGTCTCCGCGATGTTCTAATTAGGAATTACTAGCAACCTTCACGGCTTCGATCTTCTTCAGCACGGAGCCGTCTTCGATTGCCTTCATGGCCATGTCGTAGCCTTCCTTGATGGTGGTGGCCTTCTTGCTGATGTAGAGGGCGGCGCCAGCGTTCAGGGCGCAGGCGTACTTGATGCCCGGGCGGCCCTTGCCGTTGAGCAAGTCCATAGCCAGCTTGAAGTTTTCTTCGCCGGTTCCGCCTGCCAGGTCGTCTTCATCTACAGCGGGAACGCCGAAGTCCTTTGGGTCGATGCGGTATTCCTTGTAAACGCCATCTTCCAGGATTTCTGCGATGGTGGTGGGAACGCAAGGAGAAATTTCATCGTAGCCGTCGTCGCTCAAGGCGACCATGACACGCTTTGCACCCAGAGCATGAGCAGCCTTGGTAAACGGTTCCAAAACGGCCTTGCTGTAAACGCCCAGGCAGAGGTACTTGGCTTCTGCAGGGTTGGTGAGAGGTCCGATGAGGTTCATGATGGTCTTGATGCCGAGGCAACCACGAACAGGACCTGCGTAACGCATTGCACCGTGGTAGACCGGAGCCATCAAGAATACGAAACCGGTCTTCTGCAGAACTTCGGCAGCCTTTTCCGGAGTCATGTCCAGCTTGAAGCCTGCAGCGGTGTAGAAGTTTGCTGCACCGGACTTACTGGAAACTGCGCGGTTGCCGTGCTTTGCAATCTTACAACCACAGGTTGCTGCGATAAGGCCAGACATGGAGCTCACATTGAAACTACCCTTGCCGTCGCCACCGGTACCCACGATGTCGGTAAGTTCGTCACCAGACATTGGGAATTTGCGCTTCTTGCGGCTAAGCACAGCGGCGCAGCCGGCGATTTCATCAGAAACTGGGCCCTTGCAGGAAAGTGCTGTAAGGATTGCTGCCATCTGGCGTTCATCCATAATGCCATCGGTCAAGTCGTCCATGAACATTTCAGCAGTTTCGCGAGTCAGGTCCTTGCCTTCCATGAGAGTGTTCAATACACCGCGAATGTTCTGCGGTTCACGACGGTAGTTGAGGAATGCCTTGAAGAAATCGGCTTCCCTGTCGCTGGCGATGGATTCCGGATGGAACTGCACACCTTCGATATCCAAGGTCTTGTGACGAATGCCCATAATGTCGCCGTCTGTGGCGCGGGCGGTCACTTCGAATTCCGGCGGGAGGGTGGTTTCGTCAATGACAAGGCTGTGGTAGCGGGTGAAGGAATTCTTTGCGCCCATGGTGCGGAAGAGACCCTTACCGTCCAGGTTGATTTCTTCGACGATGCCGTGCTTGATGAACTTTGCGCCAACGATCTTTGCACCGAAAGCGTAGCCAATAGCCTGGTGACCAAGGCAGATGCCGAGAATGGGGAGCTTGCCTGCGAAGTGCCTGATGGCTTCAACAGAGATGCCTGCATCTTCAGGGCGACCCGGGCCCGGGCTCACAATGAGGCGGCTGGGGTTCAGTGCTTCGATGTCTGCGATGGTGCATTCCTTGCTGCGGAGCACGCGGATTTCTTCGTTAGTGATCTTGGCCAGAGCCTGATACACATTGTAGGTGAAAGAATCGTAGTTGTCAATTAAAACGATCATGATAAAAAAGTGGTTAGTGGTTAGTGATTAGTGGTTGGTGATAAGTAGTTAGTGGTTAGTCGTTAGTGGCTTGTGATTGGTATCTGTCATTCACTGTTTACTAACCACTGTTTACTAATCACTACCTACTTCCTTCCAGGACTGCGCGGACAGCGCCCAGCTTTTCGTTAGTTTCTTCAAATTCGCGTTCTGCGTTGGAGGCGGCCACAATGCCACCGCCAGCCTGCAAGGTAATCTTCTTGCCCTGTTTGAGACAGCAACGGATAGAAATACAGAAGTCCAGGTCGCCATCGGATTCAATGTAACCTACAGCGCCTGCATAGAAGCGACGTTTGACCTTTTCGAGGCCAGAAAGGATTTCGATAGCGCTGATCTTGGGGGCGCCGCTCACGGTACCTGCAGGGAAGCTGGAACGAAGTACTTCGATGGACTTCTTGCCGGCGCTAACCTTGCCCTGAACGTCAGAGACCAGGTGGATCACGTGGCTGTACTTTTCACATTCCATGTACTTCATGGCTTCCACGGTTCCGGCGGCACAGACGCGACCCAAATCGTTACGAGCCAAGTCAACGAGCATCAAGTGTTCTGCACGTTCCTTCGGATCGTTCTTCAGTTCCTTCATCAGATCATAATCTTCCTTTTCGTCCTTACCGCGGCGGCGTGTGCCGGCAATAGGATGGATGGTTGCGATACCATCACGGACGCGTACCAGGCTTTCTGGAGATGCACCAATAAACTGGTGGGTGCCGTAATCCAGGTAGAACATGTAAGGAGACGGGTTCACGGAACGGAGGCGACGGTAAATGTCCAGAGCCTCGATGTCGCTTTCGAACTGGATGCGGCGGGAAGGCACGGCCTGAACGATGTCGCCTGCCACAATGTGCTTCTGCAGTTCTTCCACCTTGGCGGAGTATTCTTCCTTGGACTTGGAAAGATCGGTAACGGTAACACCCTTGGCCACTTCCGGTTCCGGAGCCAGGTAGCTGAAGTCCATGTCGGCCAGACGCTTCTTCACGTTGTTGATGGCGGCCGGCAAGTCGATCTGGTGTTCTTCATAGTTCAAGGCGAACAGGTGAAGCTTTTCGGTGTAGTGGTCGAACACGATGTAGATGTGACCCACCATGAATTCAGCTTCGGGAATGTTCAGTTCATCCACCTGGGGAGCCAGGTGAATAGTGTCGCAACGTGCGCAGAATTCGTAACCCAGGTAGCCCACGCCAGAGGAGGGAATAGGAATCTGGTTAGGAGGCACGGTGTTTTCTGCAGAAATCTTCAGGAGGGCATCCAGGATATCGCCTTCGCCTTCCTTGAGGAATTCCTTTTCCTGACCGTCAACCACGATGGTCACGTTCTTTTCGTTCTGGCGGAGACGGAAACCTTCGTCCACCATGAGGGTGGAATAGCGGCTCTTGCCGTGGGCAAAGCTTGCGGATTCAAAGATTGCCTTTGCACCCAGTTTCTTACCCAGGGAGAAAGGTGTGTAGCGTTCGCCGGGGAGGGCGACGTAGATGCTGTCGGTACGAGGTTCCTTCATGTTCAATCCTTCGTTTTTCGTCGTCACCCTGAGTGAAGCGAAGGGTCCAGCATAGCATGGATTCTTTCACTGCGTTCAGAATGACGCACTTATTAAAATTCTTTTTGGCGAGGCTTTACGACCCAAGACAGGGTTGTGGTTCCGACCCGGAGGATTTCAATTTGTCTTGGAAAAATTTAAGGCCTCCAGGGAGTCTGGAAGCCTTGCTGCTTTGCTCTTACGCTTTAAACGCGCGATACAATTTGCAAATACCAGACTCTATGTTAGAGTCCGCGCCACCATCGGCCGTCGAATGCAACTGTAAGAGCATAAATCATCTTCATGTCCAAAATTTATGAATATCCCTACCTGTTGGCAAGGGATTTTTCGTAAAAAAGGGGCTGTAAAAACGTAAAAAATGTGCCGGTTGCTTTTTTTATCCAGTTAGCGTTAAATTGTCTGCAGTTTTATATATTATCTCCATCACTTCAAATTGGAGTGCTTTCTCTATATCCCTGGCCGGGCGCCCTTGTGGGCGGTATAAGCCTAACCAAATCGGGATTTCTTGCATCCTTTAAAAGTACTGTTCTGGGCCCTTTGGGGGGCTTTCAGCGGCGTTGCCTTTGCGCAGGCGGTCGCTTTGGATTTTGTGGACACGCCGATTGCAGATGTGGTCCGTTCTGTTTCGCGGGCCTATGATACGCCGATCCTGGTAGATGGAAATCTGGATATCCGTGTCACTTTTCACCTTGAGGGGGTGGGGGTGTTAGATGGACTAGCGGCCCTGTGTGAGGCTCATGGGCTAGAGCTGGCCCAGTCGGGAGAGGTGTTTCATGTGCGGCAGGCCCGCATTCGCGGGGAGCACCTGTTCTCTATGCATGATTCCCTGATTTCGATTTCGGTTAAGCAGAAGGGGATCGCTGACTTTATAAGGGAATTTGGAAATAACACGGGAATGAACGTCCTGATGATGGAAGGGGTACAGGGGGAAGTGAACGGCAATCTTCAAGGTGTAACGGCCGAAGAAGCCCTGCGTCTGCTGATGAAGTCTAATGGTTTCAAGTTGGTGCGGGACGGGGCTGCTTTTCGCGTAGAAAAAGCCGGTGATGCAGAATCTGAAAGCGTTACTGCCGATGGGGTTTCTGGAACTTTCGGTCATGCGGAGGTGGGGCAAGTCTTTTTGCAGAAGGATAGTTTGTGGGGAGATTCCTGCTATTCCATTGACGCCAATGAGGCTCCTCTAGAACGTGTGCTAAAGGAATTGTCCGATGTGGCGAACCTAGACCTGGCGCTTTATGGTGAAATGGCCGAAGTGGTTCGCCTCCGTTTGAAAAACGTACCGTTGGAGACGTTGCTGTCGGCTATTTTCAAGGACCGCCGTCTAGGATACTCCCTGGATCGTAAAACCCTGTATGTGGCAGGAACGGGACGCCTAGAGACGTTATCAATAACGCGGCTCTATACTCTGAAACATGTGCATACGGAACGGGCGCTGGGGCTCCTTTCCAAGTTTCCCCATAGTTCCGGTTTTGTGGCTGTAGAGGTAAAGGAGCAGAACAGCTTGCTGTTGAATGGCTCCGGCGAAGATATTCGCTTGGCTGAAGATTTGCTGTCCCAGGTAGATGTTCCTGCCTTGCAAGTGACATTGTCTTGTCTGATTGTAGAATTTAAACGGGGGAAAAATTTTGAAATCGGGATTCATGGTGGGGCGGCCCGTAAGACGGGGGAGAAAAATGTGGGCTTCCGTGGGTTCTGGGATTTTACAGATTCCCGTTGGCAAAAGTCGGGGGCCTTTGGAAAGGTGGGCGTGTTGCCGGACCGTTTTGAAATGGAATTGGCCGCCCTCGAAGAAAATAATTCTGCGGAAGTGTTGGCTCGGCCTAGGCTAGCCACGATTAACGGTAATAAAGCCGAATTGAATGTGACCAATACCGTCTACTATCTAGTGAGTCAAGTTTCGGCAGATGGCTATCCCATTACGGATTACCGCTCCTTTAATGATGGAATTTCTCTAGAAATCACGCCGACGGTCACGCAGGACGGAAGTATTACCCTGGAAGTTTCGCCAGAAATAAAGACCGCTGGACGTAGTACCGGAGATGGTCCACGAGACATTAGTACCCGCAATCTAAAAACGGTTGTGGTGTTGAAGGATGGGGAAACTTTTTGTCTTGGCGGGCTAATCCGCAAGAACAAAACGGAGGTGCGGTCGGCTGTCCCCTTTTTAGGAAGTTTGCCGTTGGTGGGTCGATTGTTCAGCTATGTGTCGGAGGAAGAAGAGGAAAATGAACTTGCCATTTTTATAACGCCTCACATAGAAGACCTGAATTATCTTGAAGGTGGGCGTGTTCCGTGATAAAGCGATGTTATTCTGCTGATTGTGAATTGCTGACCTGGGAATGGACGACGACTTACGACAAGTCTCCCACGGTGCAGGAATTGCATGAATCCTTTGAAATGGATTTCCCCTTGACGTGCGAAAGGTTGCGGATGGCTGGTAGGCGCTATTGGCTGTTTCCCCTGATATCCTTTAATTCGGCTGAAGGTCGTCGTTTCCGTTATCTGGCCGTTCTTGGTTGCGAAGATCTAGAACCTTGTAAAGGGATTGTTGGATGGAGGAAAAACTTGGGCTTGGTTCGGATGCTTCCAAAAAGTTTTTGGATTTATGGGGCCGCCGATGAAATCCTGCGAGGTAGTCAACTAATGGGCAAGGACTGGGGTGGGAATGGGCTGTTCTATTTTTGGGAAGGAGGGACGCTCACTGTATTGATTTTCTTTGAAGGGCGTCTTTGCCATTGGCTAGAGGAAACCGGCTATGAAAAAGATGATTCTTTGAAAAATCGACTTGAAACCTTGAGGGGCTTTGTGAAGCAAGACGCTCTTTTTAGTCGATATGAAACTATGGAATTCATACGGATTGAATGTCCGAAAGATGTATCGCAAACGGTCTGGAAAAACGGCTTGTTTAAAAGGGCTGCCATGGATCCCTTGGGGCGAGAAATCAATTTGTGTGATGATAATCGGTTTGTTGGCTTGTCGAGGTACGCCATCTTTTTTGTTGTGTTCGCATTTCTTTTAATTGGAGCGTGGCTGTGGTGGATCGGCTCCTCGAAAAAATCAATTCCCCTGGAAGATGTGGTTCCTCCGGAATTGACTACGGTTCCTGAATTGCCTATGGTGTCTGAAGAAACAGTCTCTGAAAAAGTGACGGAGTTAAAACCCTACATGGGGACTGTGACTATGAAATGCGATTCTTCTGTGCGGGTACAGGGGGTTGTGTCTGGGAAGTTGTTTATTTCGGATGGAAAAACTTTTTTTAGGGGAGATTCTCTTGGAGGGCTTGTTGTGCGGGACGTTCTAAAAAATGGGGTTCTCTTTTCTTGCAGAAATAAACCGTTTTTTGTGGAGGTTAAATGAAGGGGGCTGTGTTGCCCGTCGTGGTGGTAATCTTGTTATGTGTCGGTTTTATGGTCTCCGCCTTGCTGTCTATGCCAGGGGGTGTCTTGCGAAAGGCGAAATCTCTAGAAAAGGATCTGCAGACCTTGTATGATAGTGAATCTAGAATGCTAATGCACTTGGAGGGGTTCGTCGATACTAGTGTTGATTGTGCTCCGGCAGGCCCATGGGTGGAACTATCGACTCCTGTGGATTCTCTTCGGCGTCTTAAGGTTTTGGCGGGACGTCGTTTGGATTCTTCAGAAATTTCTTCGCAGATACCGCGCCTGCTGAAGAAAAATATCGTCGAAAATTTTCGGACAAATCTCAACCGGGAAATCCTGCTGAAAAAGAACCTCGTCATAAAATCGGGCAACCGCCGTCTGATGGGACCTGCAGAAAATATTTCCCTGTTTGTTCAGGACGGAGATTTGCTGGTGGACTATTTCGGATCCGCCCAATCCTGTAATTTTAAGTCCACGGGGAGTATCTCTGTTCGAGGTTCCGCAATGTTTGATACTTTGCGATTGTATGCTGCCGGGATGATAGCTTTGTCTGGCCATGTCAGGGCTGGGTGGCTTGAAACCTATAGTTCTGATCAGCAGGAAGTTTCTGGAAATGTTCGTTTTTCTGGAGCCCTCCTGGCAGATGGTCCCGTTGTTTTGCGACAGCACGCCTTGGGGGAATATCCTTCTGCCTTGATGTCGTTGAACGATTCTGTGGAATATGCTCCCCGGAATATATCCGCTCCATTGTTGCTTCCTGCCAGAGATTTGGCTTCGGACGGCAATTCGTTTTTGTCTGGCCTTGAACCGTTTCGCTGGAGCCTGCAATGAACCTAAACTCTTGCCGAGGCTTTACCTTAATGGAGGTCTGGACAGCGGTTGTGGTCATGTCTGTCGGGATGTTGGCGGTTGACCGTATGTTCGACTTCTTTAATCGAATGAAGACGGCTGAACGCAATCAAACTCTGGCCTTTGAATCGGCTGTCACTAAGGTTGAAAGCTTTGTTTTAAATCCGCCTCCCTGCAATCAGCTTGACTCGGTGTTGCCAGGAACCGGTCTCGCGTGGGCTGATGTTCTTGTAACTCCAGAACCTCCTGCTCATCCGGTTCATTTTAGAAGGCTTGTCCAATGCAAACGATAATCCGTCTGCAGAAAAATAGAGGCTTTACCTTGATGGAATTGATGGTTGCCGTGTCTGTTGCGTCCGTCGTTACATTGTCTGCATTTTTGTTTTATGTCAGATATCATGAAGCGACGTTACACCTTCAACGAAAATACATCACGGAATCTCGAATTCAGATAGAACAAATGAATGGGGTTCTTCCCTATGGTAAGGGGCGATGTTATCAAAGACGGTAAATGCCTGATGCTAGAAAAAAAAAGAAACCCCGGCGAAAAAGCCGGGGTTTAATCTCTAGGTGGGTTAGCTGTTAGCCTTGACCCTTGTCCACGTCTTCAACGAAATGATTTTCGTCCTTGCGAGCCTTGTGAACTTCAACCAGGTTGCCCAGGTAATGCATGAAGCTCAGAACGCCAACAGAAAGGAAACCGATGGAGTAGAGGGCGAGGAACGGTCCGATAATGAACTTCTGTGCGCCGATGTATTCCAGCATACCGAAGATACAGTAGACGCCAACGCCCAGTTCAAGGATTGCCTGCCAGGGGAACTTCTGCTTGTAGTGGCTGGTAGCCTTCTTCTTCTGGCCGACACCGCTCTTGGGGGTGCGGACGAAGCCGCTCTTGCGGCCGGTGATTGCGGCGAACACAGCCTTGGAGTTGCTGACTGCGATACCTACACCCAGTGCCATAAGGATCGGCATGCTGAGGAGGCGGACCTTCCAACCGGTATAGCCGGAGCAACGCTGTGCAACAAAGTAAAGAACAGAAGGAGCGATTGCAGCGAGGAAGATGAATGTGAAGCCTACTGTGTAAACCCAGACCGGCAGGTTAGCTACGGGCTGGAAGAATGCCAGCAGGGGCCATGCGCAAAGTGCAGTGAACAACATGCAGGGGTGAATAGAATAGTGAGTCGTATGAAGGATTGCACCAATCTTTACGCGAGTCGGAACGTTGGACTTGAGAACGCGGGGCAGAATCTTGATTGCGGTCTGGATAGAGCCCTTTGCCCAACGGAACTGCTGAGCCTTGAAGGAGTTGATATCGTTGGGGAGTTCTGCAGGAACGATCACGTCGAACACGAACTTCATCTTCCAACCAGCAAGCTGAGAACGGTAAGAAAGGTCCATGTCTTCGGTCAAGGTATCGCCTTCCCAGCCGCCACCGCCATAGATGGCCTGCTTGCGCCAGACACCTGCGGTACCGTTAAAGTTCATAAAGAGCTTGCCCCAGCTACGTGCAGACTGTTCCACCACGAAGTGGCCGTCGATACCGATAGACTGAGCGAGAGTAAGACCGGATTCGGTGCGGTTCAGATGACCCCAGCGACCCTGGACCAGGCCCACCTGTTCGTCCATGACCATGTAGGGGATGGTCTTCAGGAGGAAGTCCTTCTCCGGTACGAAGTCGGCGTCGAAGATTGCAAGGAATTCACCCTTGGCGACAGCCATGGCTTCCTTAAGAGCGCCGGCCTTGAATTCCTGACGGTTGGTGCGGTGGATGAGCTTGATGTCGTAGCCCTTGGCTGCCAGTTCTTCCACCTTCTTCTTGGCGACTTCATAGCATTCGTCGGTGGAGTCGTCCAGCACCTGGATTTCGTGCTTGTCCTTGGGGTAGTCTATGGCGCATACGGCCTCAAGGAGTCGTTCGACACAGTTAGCTTCGTTGAATACGGGAAGCTGGGTGGTGACTTGAGGCAGGTCTGCCATGCTGTGTTCGCGATAGAACTGCAAGATTTTCTTGCGGTCGGAAAGGCGTGTGGTACGGCTGTTCTTGAGGAACAGGTAGATGCTGTAGTAGCAGCTGAAGCCGTAGATGACGAGTCCAACACCCGCGATCACGTAGACCGCGAACATGATGTCCAGTAGGATTGTACTGATTGCCATAATAACCGTATAACCTGTATTAAAATAATGGCCTTTTTCAAGGTTTGGGGCCAAATATAGAAACCCAATGTGAAGTTTGCTACATTATATTGTGATTATCTGGTGTTTTTTACCTAAAATTTGGTCAAATATGGCTGGCGAATTGGAAAAAAGTCCTATCATGAAATGGTTGACCGCCAATCAGGGGCTGTCTAATTTTGATGAATCCTTAAAAAAGTTGCTGGCTTTTGCCTGCGCCGACTGGATTCGTCGTGGTTCCGGCAGGGTGGTTCCGCCGGAAGAGGCTCTTGCCATGGTGGTTGCCGCCAATTTGCCCGGAATTCCCATGGGACCATGGCTAGAGGACCCATGTGCCAATGGTATTAAAATTGCCGAATTTTGCGAAAAAATAAAGGTTTTGGAACTGCCGAAGGAACTTTGTTCTGATTTTCCTGAACTTTTGGACTTGCGCGGGGTGGTATGCCCCAGAAACGCGGCCCGCAGTCGGCTGGTGCTTGCCGGAGCTCCCAAGGGGACCCGTATGACCATCTATCTAGATGAGGGGTCGCCCATCGAAAACGTACCCCAGTCCTTGGTCGCCGATGGCCATATTGTGGAAAATCGCGAAAAAAAAGGAAATTTTTGGTCTATAAGTGTGGTTTGCGGCGGTGCAATTGTGTAGATTATAACATGTGGAAAACCGTATATTGATATTAGGCGATGAATTTCTGGGAGAACAGGGCGAGGCAGCAAACCGTTGCTCCGAAATGATCCTGTGTCGAGAAGCTAATCGGCCTATCCAGTTTTCCATCAATGCGCCTGCCCCCCAGAGCATGGCTCAGCTTTTGACCCGGGCTTCTTCCGACATTATCGGCAAAAAGGCTGGCCGCCTTATCATAGGTCTTGGACTTCGCGAACTGAAGCGGGGCGGTGTAGACTATAATGGCGTTTTTGATCGGTATAGCGCATTGGCTAGCGAACTCCTGAACAAGACAACCGCTCCACTGCATTTTTTGACTATTCCCGAAGACATGTTTCCTCCGGAACCGGCGCAGTTGACGGCCCTGAACGAACGAATTTTTGAATTGGCCGGACGAAACGAGAAGCGGGTCTTTGTAGAAGATTTCGCAGCCCATGCCGCAAAATACAAGGAAAAGCAGCTGGAAAGGGGCAAGTTTGGACGTAGCCTCTACACAGAAGAGGGAAGGGCTACCCCCTTGTGCAATATGCTGCTGGGTTTATTCATGTATGATTTTATAATTAGAGAAATAAAATAAGAAAAGGTGGAATAATGGAAATCAAGACTGAAAAGATGCGTACTCCCCGTGAACCTGCCGTTCCCCAGATGGGTATCTGCGACAAGTGCAAGACTGAAGCCCTCCTTAAGAAGTTCCGTTTCAAGGAAACTTCTATTTCTGACGGCGCGGCAAGCTTTGGTACCGTGGTCAAGCGTCTCTGCGAAAATTGCGCTCCCAAGTCAAAGGCTCAGAAAGAGGCTGACGTTCCTTCCATGTCTAGCAAGGAAATCAGGAATCTGATGCGCTCCGTGAAGAAGAGCCTCCGCTAGAGGGCGGCTTCAAATAGGTAATTTTTACCCTTAACGAAATTCTTGGATTTAATTAAATTTGGGCCGCTTTTTAAAGGGAGAAGCCCAAATGTCTAACGTTAATGCCAAAGAATCCGTCAAGAAATTCTTGACCGAATCTGTAGCAACTGTTACCCCCGAACTTGTAAAGTCCATTAAGAGGGGATATACCAAGCAAAATCTTATTAGCGACTTGATGTCCGGCGTTATCGTCGGCATCCTGGCATTGCCTCTGGCAATCGCTTTCGCTATCGCTTCTGGCGTGGGTCCTGAACAGGGCCTCTACACTGCCATCATTGCTGGTTTCACCATCAGCCTTTTGGGTGGTTCCCGTTTCCAGATTGGCGGTCCCACTGGTGCCTTCATCGTGATCGTGTACGGCATCGTTAGCCAGTATGGTTACGATGGCCTCGCTTCCGCAACGCTCCTAGCCGGTATCATTCTTATTGTCTTCGGCCTTGCCAAGTTTGGTGCCATCATCAAGTTCATCCCGTATCCGGTGACTGTGGGCTTTACTGCCGGTATCGCCGTGATCATCGCCCTGGGTCAGGTTCCCAACTTCTTCGGTCTGAAGTTCCTGGCTAAGGACCCTGCCGACGCCGTGGGCAAGATCAAGCTCTATGTTTCCTCTTTCGACACTGTAAACGTATACTCCGTGATTATCGGTGTTATCGCCTTGGCCGTCTGCATTCTTTGGCCGAAGATCACCACCAAGGTTCCGGGTTCCCTCATCGCCATTATCGTTGCTACCGTCATTGTCAAGGTGCTTGGCTGGGACGACCCCATTAACGGCCACGGCGTCATGACCATCGGTATGAAGAACCATATCCCGTCTGGTTTCCCCACTCCGCATCTCCCGAACATCAGCCTTTCCATGATGCGCGAAGTGTTCCAGCCTGCTTTGACTATCGCTATTCTCGGTGCTATCGAATCCCTGCTTTCTGCTGTGGTGGCCGACGGTATGACTTCTACCAAGCATCGCTCCAACACTGAACTTTTCGGTCAGGGCGTGGCTAACCTTCTTTCTCCCATGTTCGGCGGTATTCCGGCTACTGGCGCTATTGCCCGTACTGCAACCAACATCCGTAATGGTGCCGTTTCCCCGATTTCCGGTCTCGTTCATGCTGTTGTGCTCCTGCTCATCATGCTGGTTCTGGGTAAGTATGCCGAAATGATTCCTATGGCTGCCCTTGCCGCAGTGCTTTTCCAGGTGGCATTCAATATGTGCGGCTATCGCGCTGTGATCAAGATGTTCAAGCTTCCCAAGAGCGACGTAATCGTTATGCTGGTTGCATTCTTCCTCACAGTGATCATCGACCTGACGGTCGCTATCGAAGTGGGCGTTCTCCTTGCTGCCATCCTCTTCATCAAGCGCATGAGTGAAGTTGCCGAAGTGGATGCCGTTACCGATGCAATCCGTGCCGATGACGAAGAAGTCTCACACACCGAATTTGCCCGTCAGGTTCCCAAGGGCGTTGTGGTTTATGAACTTGCCGGTTCCCTGTTCTTTGGTGCTGTAGACAAGTTCAAGGAAACCCTGAACCGCATTGCAGTGAAGCCCAAGATCCTCATCTTACGCATGCGTAGCGTTTCCAGCATCGATGCAGCCGGTATCAACATGATCGAAGACCTGCTGAACCACTGCAAGGCCGACGGTACCCAGCTGCTCCTTTCCGGTGTGCACGCCCAGCCGGTGGTGGCCCTGACCCGCGCAGGTGTGCTGAAGCAGCTTGGCGAAGAAAACGCCTTGGGTAACATCGATGCCGCCTTGAACCGTGCCCGCGAACTTCTGGGCCTGCCTGTGGTTGACGCTTCCGTAGATCCGAACCCCACTGTGAGCTGGGAAAAGGGTCTCGACAAGCCCTGGCTGCCTGAAGAATCCAACGCAGCCGTGGCCGAAGGTACTCCCGAAGTCATCGCAGAAAAGGTTGCTGAAGAACCTGTCTGGAAGCTGAAATAATTAGATCCTATCTATGAATTTTAAGAGTCGTAGGGCTTTGCCCTGCGACTTTTTTGTTCTCAAAAAATATGTTGAGAATTGCTGTTGTGAATTATCTCACACTGAAAATTTTTATGGGCTTGTGTTCCTAGGAGGTGAGCCTTTCCTTTTCTATATTTGGCCTCGCTTAGGGAAGTTTTGGTTGGGCACTATAGGAGCTATAATGTATAAGTACTTGACTGCAGAACCGAAAAAAGTGAAAAAGAAAAAGTCCTTCAAGAAGACTCCTTTCGGTATTTTTATGGAAAATTACATCATGGTTTTGTTTGCCGTGATTGTTCTTGTCCATCTGTTCTAGTCAAATTCTATAGTTTTTGTGGTTAATGCGGCCTTGAGTCGCATTTTTTTTTATCTTTGGCACCATGTTTAAGATTGGCGTTATGGCTTCCGGTGGAGGAAGCAATTTTAAAGCGATTATAGATCGAATTGGCGAGGGCGATCTGGAGGCCCAGTGTAAGTTCCTCATTACCAATAATGGTGGCTGTGGTGCTGTTGACCACGCCAAGACTTACGGTGTCCCCGTGTTCCATATTTCTGGCAAGACCCATCCGGACCAGGCGGAATATGAAGCCGCCCTCCTGGAAGTGATTGACAAGTATGATATCGACTTGTTGATTCTGGCTGGTTATATGAAGGCAATTCCTACCAGCATTTTGAGACGTCTGCCCGACCGTGTGCTGAACATCCATCCGTCTCTGTTGCCGAAGTTTGGTGGTCGAGGCTTCTACGGGCATTTCGTACACGAGGCTGTTCTTGCCGCAGGCGAAACGGAATCTGGTCCTACCATCCATCTGGTATCCGAAGAAATTGACGCCGGTCGCATTCTTGCCCAGCGAAAGGTGCCTGTTATGCCTGACGATACTCCGGAAGTCCTTGCTGCCCGTGTGCTTGTTCAGGAACACGACCTGTACTGGCGTACCATCAAGGAATACGGCGAAGCGCTGGTAAAATAGTTGTCAGCAATCAGTTGTGAGTTTTGAGCTTCAATAATCGCGGCGAAGCCGCCTGACTTTAGCTCGCAGCTCATGGCTCGTAACTCACCGCACGTAGCTTATGAAATTTAAACTGCCGGCATTTCTGGATGGAATCGAATCGCCTATCGATGGTGAAGTTGCCCTTCGTGAAAACTTCGCAGGATCCATCATTGCCGGTGTTGATGAGGTGGGTCGAGGGCCGTTGGCTGGCCCTGTGGTTGCCTGTGTTGCCGTTCTCAAATCGCCTGACGCCTTGATTTCGCTGAACGACTCCAAGAAACTGACCCGCCCCAAGCGCGAAGCTATGTTCGAAGCGGTGAAGGAGGCTTGCGCCTGCTATGCCATTGCCAGTGCCAGCGTTGCCGAAATTGATGAAATCAATATTCTAGAGGCTGACTTTTTGGCCATGCGCCGCGCCTTGCAGGCTTTAGGTTTGCCTGGAATTCAGGAAACGGCGCCTCAGATTCCTGTTGAGGTCAAGGGTTCCTTCGCTGAAGGTTCGTCCCTCTCGTCTATATTAGTAGCAGTAGACGGTAACTTGAAGATCCGAGGTATTCCTCAGGATAACCAGCTGCCTATTGTAAAGGGTGACGGCCGTGTTGCCAGTATATCTGCCGCTTCTATCCTGGCGAAGGTCTTCCGTGACCGTTACATGGATGAACTGGAAAAGAAGTACCCGGGCTATGGCTTCGACAAGCATGCCGGATATGGTACCAAGGCTCATCTTGATGCGATCCGAAAGCTTGGCTATACCCCAGAGCATCGCATGAGTTTTCATCCCAAGTCTTTGCAGTTGGAACTTCCGTTATAATTTTTATTTATAAAAGTTTGACTTTTATTTGTTTTGACGGACCCATTTATTTTGTAAGAAATTGTAAATGTTGGGTCTTGGCACCTTCTTTTTTGTATTTTCTCTTTAATTTGTGGTGAAAACTGACATTTTGCCATGGTTTTATGTCTTAATGAAGATGTAAAACTTGAAAATTTTCTATCTTATTGATAGTCAAAGATTTATGTAATCCTTTTTTATGAAGGGAGGCTATTTTGAATAACTCAGTTCCTCTGTTTCAAATGATTGCCCAGTCGGACATCGCTACCATTGTTGTGCTCTGCATTCTTGCAGTCATGTCCTTGGGTTCCTGGGGCATTATTCTGGTCAAGTATGTGGTGAACAAGAAGAATCAGCGGGCCAATGTGGTGTTCTTCCGCAAGTTCATTAACGTTCAGCAGTTTGTGGAACTGCAGACCCTGTGCGAAACCGCCGACGAAAGTGCCCTGAAGAGCCTTACTTCCGAAGTACTTAAGGAAGCTTCCAAGTTCAGTAACTTCGTGAGTTATGACTCCATCCAGCACCGCGCGTCCTTGCTGGAAGATACCATCCAGCGTTCTATCGAAGGTCTGCGCCTGGCCGAAGACCGCTATCTGAGCTTCCTGGCAACCTGCTCCAACCTGGCTCCCTTCTTCGGACTGCTGGGTACGGTCTGGGGCATTATGGTGGCCTTCTTCCAGATCGGTCAGCACGGTTCTGCCGACTTGACTGTGGTGGCTCCCGGTATCGCTATGGCTTTGATTACTACGGTTGGCGGCCTTGTGGTGGCAATTCCCGCATCTGCCGGCTACAACTACTTTACCTCCCATAACGGTCAGAACGAAATTTCCTATTACAACTTTGGTTCCCAGGTGCTGAGCTTGTTCAAGCGCGGCGACTTGCTGGCTCTTGAAGAAGTGGCCGGCTAGGAGGCGTCGTGAAGCGCAGTCGCGGTAAAGAACTTAAGCAGGAAATGAACCTGACGAACATGATCGATATCGTGTTCGCCATCTTGATCGTGTTCATCATTTCTGCTCCCCTCATGAGCCAGGGTGTCAAGGTGGACTTGCCCAAGGCCGAAGCTCCCACTATGGAGCAGGAAAAACTTTTGAAGGTTTCCATCACCAAGAAGGAAGAAATCTACATCGCAGACATGATGGTGGATTTCCATAGTTTCAATAACGTGTTCAAGTCTTTGTGGAACGGGGAAATGGCTGTGGTCATTAACTCCGACGAAGAAGTGAAGTACGGCCTTGTGATGAAGGTGGTGACCCAGGTGCAGAAGCTGGGCGTTACAAAGCTTGGCTTCTTGACCATGAACCCGAAAGAAAAACCGGGTAAAAGGTAAGGATTATTTTAGTGAGCGAACGTAAGGAACAAATCCGCTACTTCTCTAGCGAAGGCGATGGAATGATGGTGCGAATCATCATTTGCGCCGTTGTGTTCCATATGGTGATCGCAGGAATTTGTATTGGTATTCACTTTGTGAATTTCAAGCAGGAACCGGAACCCATTCCCGTGTTCGAGATGGTGCAGGTGCAACAGCCTCCGAAGGCTCGCCCCAGACCGCCTCGTCCTAAGCCCCCAGAAATTCCGCCTGATCCGCCTAAGGAACAGCCTAAGCCCGACGTGAAACCTAAGCCTGAGCCGAAGCCCAAGGTAAATAAGGAACTTCCGCCGGACATCAAACCCGAAGAAGAAAAGAAGCCGGAACCCGAGCCGGAAGAAAAACCGGAACCGCAGCCGGAACCGGAACCCGAGCCGGAGCCGGTAGATGACTTTGACGTGGATGACCTGGATTTGCCGGCCGCTGTAGAAGCGCCCAGCTTGAATCCTGTGGGTTCTGTTGACATGGACCCGTTGATGCAGGTCTACCTGGAACAGCTGAAACGCATTATCATGGCGAACTTCAATCCTCCCAATAGTTTGTCTGTGAAGAAGAGCGTGAAGACCACGGTGCAGTTTACCATTGACCGTTTTGGAGGCATTACTGGAATTACGCTGAAGCGTTCTTCGGGTAACAAGACCTGGGATCATTTGTCTGTTCGTGCGGTCTCGATTTCCAAGGCTCCGGAGCTTCCGCTTAATTTTAGAGCTCCCAGCTTGACGTTGCATTTTAACTTTACGCCGAATTAATATAGAGGTGTGATCGGATATGATTGAAAAAATCAAGGCTATCTCTAAGTTTCTGTCCTGGGCTCTGGTACTGTTCTTTGCGTACCTGCTGTTTTCCCCGGTCGCAAGCTTTGCTGCCATTGATACCATTGCGGTAGACGTTGGTATTTCGGTGTTCAAGACTATGCCCATTGGCATTGTGCCTTTTACCGAAACCAAGGGTGCCATTGAGTGGATCGAGGAAAAACCTCATCAGATCATTACCCGAGATGCAGAACTCTCTGGACGTTTCGAAGTGATTGCTTCTGACAAGTTCAACTTGGCCTTGTTCAGTAAGAATCGTGCCAAGCACTACATTACCGGTAAGGTGACTCCGGCTGAAGGTGGCAAGCTCCGTCTGGAATGTTTCCTTTATGTGGCTCAGACCAAGGACATGATGCTGGGCGAAGCCTATACTATCAGTCAGCAGGACCTTCGCCGTGCCATGCACAAGTTCTTTGACCAGGTCATTTACCGTTTGTGGGGCGAACGTGGTGTTGCCTCCACCAAGCTGGCCTATGTATCCAAGATCGATGGAGTCAAGCAGGTTGTGGTTTCTGACTACGATGGTTTCCATCGTTCCCAGATTACTCGCGATACGACCATCAGCATGATGCCTGTATGGACCCGCGGCAATAAGGGCTTGATCTTTGTGAACTTCCAGACTCACCGCCCCAAGCTTTATTCCAAGACGTTTGGCGGACCTATTAAGTCTTTGTTCCCTCATCTAGATCAGACGTATAGTCCTGCTGTAAATCCCAAAACTGGCGAATTACTTTTCTCCAGTACCGTAGACGGTAAGACGGATCTGTATATCGGTAATCCTGAAACGGGGAAGGCCAGGAAGTTTGCCTATCTGAAGAGCAATCAGACCAGCCCTGCCTGGAGCCCCTTTGCCAGCGAAGTCCTGTTTACCAGTGACCGTGGCGGTGGACCTCAGATTTTTGTGATGGGCAAGGATGGCAGCGATATGCGCCGCGTGACTTTCATGGGCCGTTACAATGAACGTGCCAGCTGGTCTCCTGAAGGGGATCGCATTGCCTATACTTCCATGGATAATGGCAAGATGAATATTTATACCTGCGCCCTGGATGGCTCTGACATTGTACAGCTGACCAACAACGCAGGCAACAACGAGCATCCCACCTGGTCTCCCGATGGTAAGCTCATCGCTTTCGCAAGTAACCGCAGCGGAAGCTATCAGATTTATATCATGAGGAAGGACGGATCCAACGTGACCCGTATTACCAACTCCGGCGAAAACACCGCGCCTACCTGGTCCTTCTTCTATGAAGACGATAATAAACAATAAACAAAAGAAGGTGCAAAATGAAGAACTTCGTTAAACTCGCCCTGGTGGTTACTACCGCCTCCCTCGCCCTTGTCGCTTGCTCCAAGAAGCAGCCCCCTGTAACGGATCCCGCTGCAGAACAGGCTCCTGCTGCAGAAGCAGCTCCCGCTGTTGAATCTGCTCCCGTGAACCAGGATTCCCTGGCTGCAGAACAGGCTCGCCTTGAAGCTGAACGCCTTGCTGCAGAACGTGCCCGCCTTGAAGCAGAACGTGCCCGTCTGGAACAGCTGATCAACCAGATCATGAGCGAAGACGTCTACTTTGACTTTGACCGTTCCGAACTGACTGAAAAGGCTAAGGAATTGCTGGCCCAGGTTGGCGAACTCCTGATCAAGGAAGAACGCTTCACCATCACTATCGAAGGCCATACCGATGCTCGCGGTACCGAAGATTACAACTTTACCCTGGGTGCAAAGCGCGCCATGAAGGTGAAGGAATTCCTGGCTGCTTACGGCATCGACAACAAGCGCATGGAATCTGTTAGCTACGGTAAGGAAGCTCCCAAGGCTGAAGGTTCCTCTGAAGAAGCCTATTCTCAGAACCGTCGCGCTAACTTCCGCGTGAATATTAAGGACTAGAGCCGGGTGTCGCGAGCAAGCTTGCTTGCTCATGATTGAGGCCAATGAATAATGTGGACTTGAACGTTTATTTTTCGCTGGTTTTATAGCGAGGTGTATATGAAACGATTGGCTTTGGGTATTGCTGTTGTCGCGCTGGCACTCACTGGCTGTAGTCAGGTGACCATGCTCCGCACTCAGGAAATGAAGGCTGTTGGCACGGACGTGCAGACTACCGTGCAGAAGAATGCTGCCTATACCGTAGAAACTCTGGGCGCTCAGAATGATTCCCTGCGTGCAGAACTGGACTCGGCTTTGGCTCGTCTGGAAGCGGCCTCCCTGGCTCAAAAGCGTATGCAGGCTGAAATTACCATGCTTTCTCGTCGAGTGTCCGACGAATCTGAACGCAATGACTCTAGACAGGAAGAAATTCTGTATCGTCTGGACATGCTGTTGGGTAAGTCTGACAAGATCCTTGCCAAGAAGGTTGTGGTCAGCGGCGCTCCGGCTCCTGTTTCTATGGACAGCCTGGAACGCGAAGCTGAAAAGCTTGTGGAAGCGGAAGCCATGTTCAATACTGCTCGCAGCGACTATCACCGTAGCGAATATAAGCTGGCCTACTCCGGCTTTAAGCAGGTCTATGAACAGATGAAGACCGGCGAACTTGCCGAAAATTCTCTGTACTGGATGGCTCTCTGCCTGATTGAAGTAAATCAGATGGATAAGGCCAAGAAGGTTTTCGCCCGTATGTCCGAAGCATTCCCCGATGGTCAGAAGACTTGCCCGGCGATGTTCAAGCTGGCTAGCATCTACAGCGATGAATGCGATATCGATATGCAGAAGCAGTATCTGCAGAAGATTCTTTCTAACAAGTCTTGCGAAACTACCGGCGAGTTCGAACAGGCCGCCGAAATGCTCCAGGAAATCCTGGAAAAGGAAGACAAGGTTAAGGAAGGCGCTCCTGTAGAAGCTTGCGTGCCTAAGGAAGTACCCCTGGAAGCTCAGCCCGTTGCGGAAAAAGCACCTGCCGCAGCCCCCGCTGACCCCTCCGCCGCTCCTGCCGTAGAATCCGCAAATCCCGCCGCAGCCCCCGCACCTGCTGCCCCCACTGCAAATCCGTAGAATTTTACCTACATAAAAATGAAAAAGTCCGACGCAGCCCGCTGCGCCGGATTTTTTTTGCCTTAAGGTTTTGAATGGGGTGCGGAAGTGGAATTCGCGTGTGTGGGAGTTTTTTTTTTCGGGGTTTACTAACCTAATGTCGAATGTAAGAAAGTTTGGTTAGTAAGAAATTAGTTTATATATAGTGTTTTCTTGAAAATTGGAATATATATACTAACCAAACATCGTTTTTTTGTCAATTTGGTTAGTAAGACAAAAACAAAAAACCTCTTCCGTTGGGAAAAGGTATTCTTTTTTTACTGACCAAACGACGCCTTTGGACCAATTTGGTCAGTAATTTGGTCAATTTGGTGAATGAATCAAGGGTGGAATAGCTCCTCCCTTGCATCATTATCAGAAATTATCTTCTTCTTCGTCGTCGGAGTGACGGATCACTACGCCGCCGATCTTAGCGACTTTATTTTCGAAGTCTTCGTAACCGCGGTCCAGATGGTACACGCGGCTGACGGTACTTTCGCCTTCGGAAATGAATGCGGCCAGAACCAGTGCGGCTGTTGCACGCAGGTCGCTACCCATGATATCGGTACCTTCCAGCTTGGTGCCGCCCTTGATGATGGCGGTGTTGCCGTTCACCTGGATGTCTGCGCCAAGACGCTGCAGTTCTGCCACGTGCTTGAAGCGGTCGTTGTAGACTGTATCCTGGATGGTGCTGTTGCCCGGGATGGAAACGAGAGTTGCCATCAGCGGAGCCTGCATGTCGGTGGGGTAGCCGGGGTAGGGGAGGGTGGTGACGTTGATAGGCTTCAGTTCTACGCCGCGGGCGTCAACCTGAGCCCAGTCGTTGCCCACTTCCACCTTGCAGCCCATATCGCGGAAGGCGTCCAGGGTGCTGGCGATATGTTCGGGAAAGACCTTGGTGACCTTGATGCATCCGCGGGTGATGGCGGCTGCGCAAAGGAAGGTGCCTGCTTCGATACGGTCGGGAATGGTAAAGCACTTGCCCGGACGGAGAGCTTCCACGCCCTGCACGGTAAGGGTGCGGGTTCCGCGGCCCTGGATCTTGGCACCCATGGAGTTGAGGAAGTCCACCAGGTTGTCAATTTCGGGTTCAAGGGCGGCATTCTGAAGAACGCTGGTGCCCTTGGCGAGAGTGGCTGCCATCAACACGTTGACGGTGGCGCCTACAGAAGAAATGGGGAAGTTGAAGTTACCGCCGGGGAGACGTCCTTCACAGGTTGCTTCTACATAACCGCGGGTCAATGTGATTTTTGCACCTAGGGCTTCAAGACCCTTCAAATGCAAGTCCACGGGGCGGGGGCCCCAGGCGCATCCACCGGGGAGAGAAACGCGGCAACGTCCGAAGCGGGCCACCAGAGGTCCCAACACATAGAAGCTGGCGCGCATGGTCTTTACCAGTTCGTAGGGGGCTTCCAGATGGTCGGCACCGCGGGTGTCGATTTTAAGCTGGTGGGATTCACCGCTGATACGGCAACCGATAACGCGGAGCACGTCAGACATGGTCTTCATGTCTTTCAGGTGGGGGACGTTTGTAATTTCGGAAACGCCGTCGGCCAGGAGAGCGGCTGCCATCACGGCAAGCACGGCATTCTTTGCGCCGGAAATTTCGACTTCACCTTCGAGAGGTTTTACCGCCTGGTGAACTTCAAAACGATACATATAAACTATTTCTCCTGATCGTCGTCGGGACGAACTTTGATTTTAACACTTGTGTCGTGAACCACGTAGGTTCTTGCAATCCAGTCATGAAGGGATCTGCGCTTGGGGTCAATCATGACCACCAGATAGCCGATGCCGTAGAACATCAAGGTGAACTGGGTGAAAAGGCTTGCCACATAACGCAATGTGCTGAGAACCCAGCTAACCTTTGCGATTCCGCTGACGGTACTGATGCTGTAGGCGGGTTCCACATGGATCTTGAACAACTTCTTGCCGGGGGTGGCGGACTTTATTGCGGTAAAGACGATGAAGTAAATGCCCTGCACGATACCCCAGATGGATAGGAACAGATGGGTGCCGGGGGCTTCCAGGATCTTGCTCATGGCGTCTTCGGCGGTGGGGTCTGCGATGTAGGCGTTCATTGCTTCGGAAATGGCGTTCAGGTCGGCCAGCTGCATTGCGCTCAGGACCATGAGGATGACGATTCCGAATGCAGAAAGGATGAGGTTGTCGACGAAATAGGCGGCGGCGCGGACGAAGAATCCGGCGTAGCGCTTGGAGGCCTTATGTTCTGCCAGGATGGCTTCTAGGGCTGCCTTGATTTGCTCTTCGTCGGAAAGGGCGGAACCTTCTGCGGATTCCCCCTTTTCAAAAAGGTTAGCATTGTTCTTTGCTTCTTCCGTATCTTCCCAGCGGACCCAGTCCTTCATACCTGAGTGCCATACCAGAGTCTGGGGCTTTACCGTTTCGGATTTGACAAGATCCATTAATTCATCGATAGAATAAGGACCCTTGCGCCTGTCTCCGTCGGTTATGCTTTCATCAATATAATACCAAATCATACTGGGTACAATGTAGCAAAAAAAGCGGATATTGTCGGGCGTAGTAGGGAAGCCGAAATTTTGAAAAAAAACTAAATTGGGGGCTTATGATGAATTTTAAGGTTGGCCAACGCTACGTAAGTCAATCGGAACCTGCTCTGGGACTCGGCATAGTCACGGAAGTTCAGGACCGTATTGTGAAGATTTCTTTCCCTGCTGTGAATGATGTTCGTCTTTACCGTTCCATGGGTGCCCCGGTGGACCGTTTCCTGCTTGCCGTGGGTGAAACTGCGAAGAGCGAAAAGGGTGTTTCCTTTACGGTGGAAAATGTGGTGGAAGTGGATGGGCTGGTGGTCTATGAAGGTCGCGCCGGTCGTTCCATGAAGGAATCCGAACTGAATGGCAAGATTTCCATTGCTAGGCCCGCCGACTTGTTCCGTGCCCTGCAGGAAAACCGCATTTCCGATAGCGACCAGTTCCTCCGCCGCGAACAGTCCATGAAGCTGTATTGCAAGTGGCAGTCTTCGCCGGTACGCGGTATGATTGGCCCCCGTGTAAGCCAGATTCCCCACCAGTACTATCTGTGCCAGCGCGCCTGTTCCAGCTCCGCTCTGCCCCGTCTGATGCTTTCTGACGAAGTGGGCCTGGGTAAGACTATCGAAGCCGGCATGATCTGGCATGCCCTGAAGGCCCGCGGACGCGTGACCCGTACCTTGGTGATTGTTCCCGAAACTCTGAAGCATCAGTGGCTGGTGGAAATGAAGCGCCGCTTCAACCATCTGTTTACCCTGGTGGACGAAGGCTACCTGAAGGGCTTGTTTGTGGCTGACGAAGACGATAAGCCCAATCCGTTCTCCCAGGCCAACGACATCATCTGTTCCATCGACTTCTTGATCAAGCAGCCGGCCCTGATCGAAGACTTGCTGAAGGTCAAGTGGGACATGACCATTATCGATGAAGCTCACCACCTGGTTTGCGAAGATGGATTTACCAGCCACGAATACTTGCTGGCCAATGCGGTGATCCAGCGCTCCAAGGGTGTGTTGCTCTTGACCGGTACTCCGCTGCAGTTCCATCCGGAATCCCAGTTTAACCGACTGAAGATGTTGGACCCGGTCCGCTTTGCGGATTACAATAATTTTATCAAGGATCAGGATGCGTACCGCAAACTGGTGAATGAACTGAACAAGTTGCCTACCGATCCTGGTCAGCAGATGAGCTGGGACGACCTGAACGAAATTGTTCCCAAGAAGTCCATGATCCGCCCCTGGCTTGAACAGGAAAGCGCCAAGTCCATGTCTGCCGATGAATGGATCCGCCGTATCGTGGATGCCGTGGGGACTGGCTCCGTGGTGTTCCGCAATACCCGTAAGGGCGTGGGCGGATTCCCCAAGCGCGTGTTGGACGAAATCCCGTTGGAACCTAACGAACGTTATCGCGAAATGGTGAACGTGGCTGCCGAGAACGACCTGGATATGTCTACGGACATTCAGGAAAACGGTTTGCTTTGCACCAGCTACTCCGATGCCTGGTGCATGGACGAACGCTATGTGTGGTTGAAGCAATTCCTGAAGGAACATAAGGACGACAAGGTCCTGCTGATTTGCGAATCCATTCAGGTGGTTCTTGCTCTTGAGACCTTGCTGACGGAATACATGGGCGAAGGCGCCTTCTCCATGTTCCATGAAAATATGACCATCATGGCCCGCGATAAGGCCGCCGCAAACTTTAGCCGTGAAAACGGCGCTAACCTTCTGATCGCTTCTGAAATAGGTTCCGAAGGCCGTAACTTCCAGTTTGCCCATCACTTGATCTTGTTTGACTTGCCGCTGGACGCTTCCTTGGTGGAACAGCGTATCGGTCGACTGGACCGCATTGGCCAGACTGAAAACATTATCATCCATGTGCCTTATGTAAAGGGTTCCGGTCAGGAAGTCATGTTCCGCTGGTACCACAACGGCTTGAATGCTTTCGGCACTCCCATGATGAGCGGTGGCGAACTGTTCCTGAAGTACACCGACGAGTTGATTGCCGCCTTGGCAGAACCCCAGGAATTCCTGCAGCACTTCATGGACAATGTCATTCCCCAGGTGAAGAAGGATTGCGACACCATGCGCAAGAACATCGAGAAGGGGCGTGACCGCTTGCTGGAATTCAACTCCCGCAATCCGGCGAAGGCAAAGGAAATTACCGACGAAATCCAGCGCGTGGATGCTGAACCTGAACTTGAAACTTTGGTGTTCTCTTCGTTGATGAACCGCGGACTTGAAATTGAAAAGAGCAAGATTCCGGGTTGCTATGTGGTGACCATGGGAACTCAGGTGGAAGCCGGTTCTGTGCCGGGGATGCCCGAATCTGTGGGCGGTGTGCCTGGTAGCAGTGGCGGTGGCGGACGTGTGGTCCAGAATGTGGGCGACTTCTCTGAAGGTGGTGGCGGTGACGAAGATGCTCGTTACTCCGATGCCTCCAGCCTGACCGTTACCTTTGACCGTAATGTAGCCATGATCCATGACGAAGTGGATTTCGTTAGCTTGGAACATCCGCTGTCTCAGGGTGTGATTGACTTTGAAACTACTTTGGACAATGGCGCTGTGTCTTGCAATATGTGGCAGAACTCCGGTATGCGCGGCCTGCTCATGCAGTACAACTTTGCTGTAGACTTCTCCATTTCTGAAGAATGGGGCGTGTCTGACATTGCGGGTCCCAAGTACATTAGCGTTCTGGTGAACCCCAATGGCGAAGACTTGTCTAGCAAGCTTGAAGATCTTGCCAAGGCTACCTTTAAGGATGTGGCCGTGCCTCAGGGAAATCCGGCTGTGAACATGACTCTGAAGTACTTTGGTAAGGAAGGCTTGGCTATTGCCCGTCGTGAGGTGACTGCCAAGGCTAAGGAACTTGCCGAACAGGCTGCAGAAGCTGTGGAAGCTCGTGCCGAACAGGAATACCAGCGCATGAACCACTTGCTGATTATGCGTGGCAAGGCTGGCAACAACGAACAGTTGAAGCAGCTCCGCAAGAATGCCCAGGAATGGAAGAAGATTATTTCTAACCCGCAGCTCCGCCTGGATGCCATCCGCCTTCTGGTCTGCAGATAATAGGTATGAGGAATGAGGTCGGTCCTTGCGGCCCTCTGAGGTATGAGGTCAACCGGGAAAGAATTTTGAGAGATGTAAAGAGATTTGTAATTTAACCTGAAAGCGAGCGACGCGAGCGACCTGATACCTCAAAGCGAACGTAGTGAGCGACCTGAAAACTGAAAGCACCAAAGGTGCGACCTGAATATGAGTGAATTAAGAAAGAACATTTTGAATGAAGCCCACCGCATTGTGGTAAAGATTGGTTCCCGCATTCTGGTGGATTCCGAAAAGGGTGGCGTCCGTACCCGCTATATCCAGAAGCTGGCTGATTCCGTTGCCCGCCTTATGGAAGCTGGAAAGGAAGTGGTCATCGTGACTTCCGGTGCTGTGGGTACCGGCATGAGTCAGCTGGGCTATAAGGAAAAGCCTACGGTCATTGCTGAAAAGCAGGCCTGCGCCGCTGTGGGTCAGATCGACTTGATGTACGCCTACCGCGAAATGTTCCGCTGGTGCCAGCTTTCTGTGGGCCAGATTCTTTTGTCTGCAGATGACTTCCGCGATCGCGGCCGTTACAAGAATCTGCAGAACACCATCAAGGCCATGCTCGCCCGTAAGATCGTTCCTATCATCAACGAGAACGACTCTCTGGCTGTGGCTGAAATCAAGGTGGGCGATAACGATAAGCTGTCTTCTGACGTGGCCCTGTTCCTGGATGCAGACTTGCTGCTGATCTTTACGGACGAAGACGGTCTCTTTGACGATAATCCCAAGAAGAATCCCAATGCCCGCCTGCTGCGTTTCGTTCCCGAAATTACTCCCGCTGTTCTCGCTCTGGCTGGTAAGCCCGGCGAAGCCGGTTCTGCTGTAAGTACCGGCGGTATGCGCAGTAAGCTTGAGGCAATCCGTAATGTAACCAAGAGCGGCTGCAATGCGTTCCTGGCTTGCGGTATGCGCGTGCTTCCCCACGAAGTGATTCTCGAACAGGCTGAAGGTACTTTATTTGTAGGCTCCAAGAAAAAGTTGAACAGCCGTCAGCGTTGGCTCAGCTTTATTACCACTCCCCGCGGAAGTGTCGTGGTGGACGAAGGTGGCGTAAAGGCCTTGCGCGAAAAGCATTCCAGCCTGCTGCCCGTTGGTGTTGTCGCTGTGAAGAAACATTTTGACAAGGGCGACCTTATTGAAGTCCTGAGCGAATCTGGCGAAGCTGTGGCCCGCGGTGTCGCTAAGTTCGATAGTGAAACTTTGAAGCTTGTACTCCACAAGAAGACTTCCGAAATCCATGCCTTGCTGGGTAAGGACGTTGCCGACGAACTGGTTCACAAGAACGACCTGGTGGTGTTTTAATAAGAGAGTTGAATTATGGCAGAAGATCAGAACTTAGACGAATTGGCCGAAGAATCGGCGGAACTCCCGAAAGTTGAAAGTCAGGAAGATCTGGCTCGCATTATCCAGGCATTGGTTTTTGCCTCTACTGATGTGGTGACTTTGAAGAAGCTTCGTGAAATCCTGGGCGACTTCCTGGATGCTCGCCTAGTGTCTGACGCACTTATTGCTGCCAACGATTCCCTGAACAAGATCAATTCACCTTTTGAAATTGTGGAACAGGCCGGTGGTTATCGCTTCCGTACGCGCGCCAAGTATTATCCTTGGGTCCGCAAGTTGTTCCCCGAAGCAAATGCCCGCCGCTTAAGCCAGGCTGCACTTGAAACTCTCGCTGTGATTGCTTACCAGCAGCCCATTACCAAGGCGGCCATTGAACAGGTTCGTGGCGTGTCTTCTGTAGATGGCCCGATCCGTAACTTGCTGGATAAGGGTTTCATCGCCCTGGGTTCCCGCGCCGAAACTGTGGGTAACCCTTACACCTACGTGACCACCCAGGAATTTATGAAGTACTTCGGAATCAACCGCATTCCCGAAGACTTGCCCCGCCTCCGCGAATTTAGCGAACTTCTGGAAGCCGGCGCCCTGGTGCCTCAATACGCCAAGCCTGAATCCATTGCCAACGATGAACCTCAGGAACCTGAGGATAATCCGGATCAGGTTGAACTTTCTATGGGAGATCTGTAATGGCCTGCACTCCTTTAATGCAACAGTATTACGATATCAAGGCCCAGAATCCGGGCTGTATTCTGTTCTTTAGAATGGGTGACTTCTTTGAACTTTTTGAAGAAGACGCTGTTATCGCCTCCAAGATTTTAGGCATTACCTTGACCAGCCGCAATAACGGTGCATCTGGAGCCACACCCCTTTGCGGATTCCCTCACCACGCCGCTGAACGTTACGTTCCCAAGATGGTGGCCGCAGGCTATCGAGTGGCTATCTGTGAACAGGTCGAAGATCCTAAACTGGCCAAGGGTATCGTCAAGCGCGACATTGTTGAAATCATCAGTGCCGGTACCGCTATGAACGAAGCTAACCTGGATGCTAAGGAAGCAAATTACCTTTGCGCCTACATCCCTGCGAAGGCTGCCGTTGCGGAAACCGTCGACGGAAAGTGTGCCGACTTGGCCGCCTTTGCCATCGCCGATGTGACTACCGGTTATTTGGCCACAAGTAAAAGTTCCATTCAGGCTTTTGAATGTGAATTCTGCCGCCGCATGCCCAAGGAAATCGTTGTTCCCGAAGGAACCGTGATTCCCGATGGTGTCATGGATTTGGTAAAGTCCGAAAATATTCTGGTGACTGAACTGCCCGCTTTCCAGTTCGGTGAAGAGGCTGCCCGCGATACGCTGTTTAGCCATTTCAAGGTGGAAGCTCTGGATGGCCTTGGTCTTGATGGCCGCCCCGAAGAAACTTCTGTGACTGGGGCCATGCTCCAGTATTTGATGTTCCAGAAAAAGTCTGAGCTGTCTCATTTTACGGCTCTGGAAATTTTGAATCTGGATGACTACATGACATTGGATCCGTCCACCTTGCGTAACCTGGAACTGGTGCGCCCGCTGAACGCCGATGACATGAGCAGCACCCTTTGCTATGTGCTGGACTTTACCGTTACTGCCATGGGTGGTAGAACTTTGAAGGACTGGGTGAGCCATCCGCTGATTTCTGTAGACCGCATCAAGGCTCGCGAAGAAGCCGTCGATGAACTGGTGAACAATCCGGTAGCCCTTGACGAGTTGAGGGAATCCCTCACTTCTATTCTGGATATGGAACGCCTGATGGGCCGCGTAGGCTCTGGCCGTGCCAATGCCCGTGACCTTGCGGGTATGGGTCGCTCCCTTTCTCAGGCCGCCAAGGTGGCCGATGTTCTGGAAGGTTTGCGTTCTCCCATTTTCGAACCCATGCGTGAGGCTTTGATCCGCGCCCAGGGCAGGGGAGAGAAACTTCTCAACCAGTTTAACGAAGACTTGCCCTTGACCGTTCGCGAAGGCGGCATGATCCGTGAAGGAGCCAACGCAGAACTGGACGCCATGAATGCTGACATTAAGGATAGACGTCAGTGGATTGCGTCCCTTGAAACTCGCGAAAAGGAACGTCTTGGAATTCCCAGTCTTAAGGTGGGCTACAACAAGGTTTTCGGTTACTACATCGAAGTGACCCGCGCCGCCATGGCCAAGGCCACCAATCCTATTCCCGACGAATATATCCGTAAGCAGACTACGGTGAATGCCGAACGTTACATCACTCCGGAAATGAAGGAATGCGAATCCATCATCAGCAATGCCGAAGTGAACATTCACGCTCTGGAATACAAGATTTTCTGCGAACTCCGCGACTGCGTCAACTCCTGGCGTGCAGAACTTCAGGAAATCGCCAACGCCATTGCCCGCGTGGATACGCTTTACAGTTTTGCCCGCGCCGCCCGCAAGTACAACTATGTTTGCCCTGAAGTCTTTGAAGGTTCCGGCATCGAAATCAAGGGTGGTTTCCATCCGGTGATCGTTGCGGTAAATCCTGACCTGGATTTCATCAGCAACGATGTAACGCTTTCTCCCGAGGCGACCCGACTGATGCTTATTACCGGCCCCAACATGGCTGGTAAATCTACGTACCTGCGTCAGACCGGCTTGATTGTCCTGATGGCTCAGATCGGTTGCTTTGTGCCTGCGGAAAGTGCCCGCATTGGCGTTGTGGACCGTATCTTTACCCGCGTAGGTGCCAGCGACCGCCTGAGCCGAGGCCTTTCTACCTTCATGGTGGAAATGATTGAAACTGCAAACATTCTGCGTAACGCTACCGCCCACAGCCTGGTGCTTCTGGACGAAATCGGCCGCGGTACCAGTACCTTCGACGGCCTCTCCATTGCCTGGGCCATCGTGGAGACTTTGCACGACGAGCCGGCCCGCGCTGCCCTGACGCTCTTTGCAACTCACTACCACGAATTGACTGGCCTGGTGGAAGACCTTGAACATGCTGGCAACTACCAGGTGGCCGTTCAGGAAAAGGGCGATAAACTCTTGTTCCTCCATAAGATTCTCGAAGGGGCTTGCGACTCTAGCTACGGTATCCATGTGGCAGAAATGGCAGGCCTTCCCAATAACGTGCTGCGCCGTGCCCGCAAGATCTTGCTCCGCCTAGAAAAGCACAAGATCGACCCCAGCGACGAAGCCGCCAACAAGAAACTGAAGGAAAAGCCCCAGGTGGACCTGTTTGCAACCCCTGTAGACGAATCCGCCCAGCTTCTGAAGGAAGAAATCCGCCGCCTCCGCCCCGAAGAAATGACCCCCATGCAGGCGCTCCAATACCTGATGGACATGAAGGACCACTACGGGAAATAGCGTAGAGCGTAAAGGTTAAAGGGAAAAGGTTTTTGCATATCTTGCAAACACCTTTTCTTTTACAAAGAATGTGTGGCAACTGAAAAAATTGCTATTAGTTGTTGTATGATCGATTTCGCTGCATTACAGGACTACGTTTACGAGGATCGGGTTTACGATTCCAATATCCACGGATTGGCCCATTGGCGCCAGGTGGAGTTTAACGGACTTTTGTTAGCTAAAAAGACCAAGGCCGATGTCACTGTGGTTCGTCTGTTTGCGCTCTTTCATGATTCCAAGCGGGAAAGTGACGGCTACGATAGCAAGCATGGCGGCCGCGGGGCTGAATTTGCTCTAAAATGTCGCGAAGAAAAACTGTTCGAAATTACGGACGAACAGTTTGAAAAACTGTATCACGCCTGCAAGCACCATACTACGGAACGTAGTAGCGGTGACCCGACGATTGATACTTGCTACGATGCCGACCGTCTGGATTTGGGCCGCGTAGATTTTCTTTTGGATCCACAAAAAATGGCGACCTCGGCGGGCGCCCTTATTGCAACCAAATCCCGCAAGGAAAACGTTCCGACGCAAAAAATGCGAGATTGGTTGCTTCGATTTGAATTCTAGTTACTTTTCGATCCAGCCGTAGCGACCTTCGAACTTGGTTTCGCTCTTGATCACCTGGAAGGTACAGCTGACTTCTACGCCGGCGTTCTTGGGCAGGGCGGCCACACCTACTGCGGTGCGGGCGTGCTTGCCGTTATCACCCAGAATCTGTACGGCCAGTTCGCTGGCTCCGTTCAAAATTGCGGGCTGTTCCTTGAATTCCGGGTTAGACTGCACAAAGCCCTGGAGCTGAACCAGCTTCAAGGTTTCGCCGTCCTGCAGTAAGCTCATGGCGGCGGCAAGGTTGTTCAGCAGGCAGATGGCTGCGCCTTCCTTGGCCTTTTCCGGAGAAAGGGCGTCGGGCACAATGCCGGTGTATGCAGAAAAATCACCGTTCACGGAGGGCAGCTGGCCCGACACGAAAATCACATCGCCTGCACGAGTGGCGGGTACGTATGCGGCCAGAGGGGCTGCAACGGCGGGAAGGGTCAAACCCAGTTCTTCGACTTTCTTAACGATGTTCTGCATAAGGATCTCCTTGACTTTTACCTCTAAATAATACAAACTTTCCTTTTCTGAGTTTTTCTTTTTCTTTATAAAGTTTGCTTTTTTTATTTGCGGTTCCCCATAAAAAACTCATAGAAAAAGGCGAATCTTTCGATCCGCCTTTTCTATAGCTCTTGTTGTAGGAACACCCAGAAGATTTACTTCTTGGTGCCTTCCATCAGTTCGATGGCCAACTTCTTCATGTTGGTGAAGTCCCACTTGCCGGAACCCAGCTTGGGGATGCTGTCCACCTTGAATACGGATCCGGGGATCATAAGGGGCGGGATGCCGGACTTACGGATGTTGCGGGATAGTTCTTCGACGTCGAACTGGCCGTTTACCAGCAGCACGATTCGTTCGCCCTTCACGGAGTCAGGAACTGCGGTGACTGCGAATTCCATGCCTTCCAGGAGCTTGGTTTCGGCGAGGCGCAATTCCACGGCGGTCAGGGAAATCATTTCACCGCCCAGCTTGGCAAAGCGGCTGTAGCGACCGAGAATCTGTACGAATCCGTCGGGAGTGTGGGTGCCCTTGTCGCCGGTCTTGTACCAGCGGCGGCCATCCTTTTCGAAGACCACGCTTGCGGTCTTTTCGGGATCCTTCAGGTAACCCTTCATGACCTGGGGACCGCTGACCACGATCATGCCCTCTGCGGTGGGTTCCAGGAATTCGTTGGTTTCGGGATCGATAATGGCGGTGATGGAACCCGGGATGCCGAGGCCGATACTGGAGGTATCGTTGCACTTGCCCATGGTCAGGAAGTCATCCAGCAACACGTTGGGTGCGTTCAGGGTGGCCAAGGGGGAGAGCTCGGTACAACCGTAAGCTTCGTAGATGTCCTTGCCGAATTTCAGCTTGAAGGCTTCGCGCATTTCGGGGCGGAGCTTTTCGGCTCCGGCCACGATGTAACGCAGGGAGTCCAGACACATGGGGTGGACCCAGCGGTTGATAACGATGGCGCGCAGGAAGGTGGGGGTACCCATCAGGATGGTAGTCTTGTACTGGGCACAGACGCGAGCCAAAGTCTTGATGTCGGTGGGATCGGGGCAGAGCACCATGGGAACACCGTTCAGCATGGGTGCCATGAAGGTCATGGTAAAGCCGAAGGAGTGGAACAGCGGCAAGAGGCAGGTCATGACATCGCCACGATGCATCTTGATGATGTAGTCCATCTGCTGGGCGTTGGAGACGATGTTCTTGTGGGTCAGCTGAACGCCCTTGGGGGTACCTTCGGAACCCGAACTGAAGAGGATCAAGGCATCGTCGTTAGGCTTTGCAGAAGTAAACCACAGGAACTTGAGCCACTTGGCGGGGAGGAACTTGATCTTTGCGGCATCGAGTATTCTTCCGATGGAACCCAACTTTTCTTCTTCGTCGTCAAGATAGATCATCTTGCAACGGTTGGCGATTTCTTCGAAAGCGGGGTTCTTGCTGGAAAGCTTGGTCAAGAAGGCGCGGGTGGTGACCACCGTAGAAATTTCGGCCTTTTCGATACAACCCAACACAGTGTCTACGGGGGCGGTATAGTTCAGGTTGACGGAGGTCTTGCCAGTGCCGAGAATAGACATGATGCCTAGGGCGGCGTCACGGCTGGTGGGGAGCATAAAGCCGATGTGGCGTTCTCCCTTGGAAACGGAACGGATTTTGCCGCCGAAACGGTGGCAGAGGCGGAGCATGCCGTGGCCGGAAACGTGTTTGCCTGCAGGGTCGATGAGAATGGGACGGTTGCGGCGTTTGCGCATGGCCCTGAACCACAGCGGAACGATGGGCTTGGAGTGATCCATGGCTACGTTCCACACGTCGGCGCTCAGTGCCTGCAAGTCGGCGCGGATCTGTTCTTCGGTTGCCGTTTCGGTCAGAGCCTTGGAGAAGCCTACGCTAACGATGCGGTTGTAATATTGGGGGCGGTTGACGCATTCCGAGGCGTGGCTGTAGCGGCTGCCCCAGAGACCCTGAATATAGAAGGGAATGATCTGTGCGCCGGTATCTTTGACGGCGGCGGAATAATCAAGAGTAAACTTTGAAATAAACGGCGACTTGGAAACTTCACCTTCGGGGAAGATTACCACCACTTCTCCATTGAGCAAGGCCTGACGGATTTCTTCCATGGCGGGCTTGGGATCGCGGCGGTTAATGGGAATCAGGAACTTGCCGTGGAACAGCCAGCGCTGGTACCAGTCCGCAAAGGTATTTCTGTTGCTTGCGATGCGGAGGGGGCGCGGGCTTGCCATCTGGAGTACTGCCCAGTCGATGTAGCTGAAGTGGGGGCCGACTAGAAGGGCGGGGCCACTTTCGGGAATGTTCA
Source organism: Fibrobacter sp. UWH6 (assembly GCF_900142465.1). NCBI lineage: Bacteria > Pseudomonadati > Fibrobacterota > Fibrobacteria > Fibrobacterales > Fibrobacteraceae > Fibrobacter > Fibrobacter sp. UWH6. The sequence goes on along the minus strand of NZ_FRAX01000005.1, from coordinate 174,647 downwards.
CGCTTCCCTTTACCATGATACGGTAACGGAAAACATAGCTGAAAGCAAAGCGGAGGCCAGCTCGCAGAAGTGTCATGGGATTACTCCGCAATGTTAGGATGAAGGTGATGATGAACATTACAGACAGAATCAGGAAGCAGTGGTAAACCTGACAGTCGGTAAAGATGAGGAGCAGTGTCTGACCGCCAGTGAGTACTGTAAGAACAATCATCTGGATCATGTTGGATACAGAATGAATTCGTCCTGCCGTGTTGGTCTTGGCCAGATTCTGGGTTGTTGTTCTAAGAATGACAAAGGCGGCACCAGTGCTGATTCCAAGAATGCTGTAGAGGATGCCCTGCAGCCAGTCAATATGAACGAAGGGAATCAGGAACATGACCAGAGCCGATGCGATTGCGGCAAAGGGAATGATGCCTGTTTCTACGAACCCCTTGGATGAACGACTTGCCATGACGGCGCCGACGATAATACCTGCTGCAGTCAGCGTTACTGTAAATACAAATCCTGCCAGGGTCAGGCTGAAAGCGTTGTTTGCGCTGCCGCTGGACATGTGCTGTGCCAGAAGCATCAGAATCTGGATGACACCCCAGAAGGCAGAAAGACCGAGAATGGCCAGGCGGGCGCTGGGAATCTTCCAGGTGGCGGTAAAGACGCGACTTGCGGAACGATACTTGATGGACTCGTCGCGGCGTCCCACGCGGACAAAGAAACTGAAAATGGTTGTGGCGACGGAGGCGCCCAGGTAGATAAAGAGAATCTGATTGAAACCGATAAAACCGAGGTAGGCGGCCAGTGCAACTCCCAGTACGTAGTAAATCATGAACCAGGCGTTTGCCTTTACAAGATCGCTTCCGTCAAAGACTTTCTGCATGGCGCTGAGTCGGGCTGGCACATGGAGCGCATAGCCGATGCCGTAGACTCCAACTAAGCCAAATGCAACCCAGTTGCAATCCGTAACGTAGCAGACCGAAATGGCGATAAGGGCTGCTGCTGCAATGATGCTGGACCAACCCATGGCTCTGCTCTCGGATTGCTTGCTCACAAAGTAGCTTGCAATGGGCATCATGAAAATGCTGGGCACGAACATCCCCACCTGCAAAAGCAGACTTCTCCAGAGGAACGCAGTATCCTGGTAATTGGCACTGAGCCAGGCCTGGAAGTGAACGAAGATTCCCATCTGGGTAAATGCGCCGAAGAATACGGCGAAGAAGAAAGGAATAGCTCCGTGGTATTTATACAGTTTCATAAAAACTCGAGGTGGGTGTTTATTTCTTTTTGAAGACCTTGGCGAAACAGAACGCGCAGAGGGCTATGATGGCTGTCCAGGAGCCAATCATGAAAATGAGACCGCCGGTAGTGAGTTCCATTGTTAGACCTCCATGTTTGACGAACGTTCAGTGTCGGAATTTCCCACAGACATGTTCTGTTTGTGGTGGTTCTTGGGGGGCTGGTCTGCGGGATCACCCTTGCGCCAAGCAAAGTAGATGAGCACGTTCAAGAGAATGGTCAGGACCAGCAAGAAAATACGGATGCCCCAGGTAAAGGAAATCTGACTCATTTCGCAACCCAGGAAAGTGACCATGGCGTCTGCAGGTACGTTCTGCAGGCTGACTACGGCCCAACCGTCGTGGATCAGCCAGGCGACCAGCACTACGGCCAAGTAGATCGGGCATACAAATCGGATAATGAATCTGAAGAACTTGGGAAGCTTGATGGTGGCACCTTCGTTCATCAGGGCGAAGGCCTCGCTCTCCGGATTGCCGTTTTCGTCCTTGACGGTTGCGGACTTGCGTCTGCCCAAGACAATGGAGAAGACGATTGCCTGGATGGTGCCGATAAATACCAGCAGGAAGCTGCCTCCCCAGAAATCGAATTCATCTACGGCACCGGCTGCAAGACCGAAGATGCCTACGAGACCGCCCAGGAAGGTTACGATACTGACAGATGTGATTGCGCCCTTGCGGGTCTGCTTCAAGTCGTCTTCGCAGAAACTGATCAGGGGCTGGATAATGGAGATGGCGCTAGTGACGCCGGCAATGAACAGCATGGCGAACCACAGAGTCTGGAAGAATCCGCCAAAGGGCAGCTGACCGAATACGAAAGGCATGGTCTGGAAGCCCAGGCCGAAGGTTCCGAGCTTTGCGCATTCTTCGATGTTGTTGCCTGCAATAAGAACTGCCATGGGAATCACGATGGTGCCGCCCAGGATGATTTCTGCAAAACCGTTGGTGGCGCCTGCGGTAAGAGACGAGAGAACCAGGTCTTCCTTGGGTCTGAGGTAGCTGGCGTAGCAGAAAACGATACCCATGCCCAGACTCATGGTAAAGAACACCTGACCAGAAGCGGCGAGCCATACCGTGGGGTTGGTAATTTCAGACAGGTTCGGATTCCACACAAAGGCGAGACCCTTACCGATGCCGTCAATTGTCAGAACGCGTCCCACCAGAATCAAACCCATAATCAGCAAAATTGGCATGGTAATCTTGTTGACTCGTTCGATACCCTTGCGCACACCGAAGGAAAGCAGTGCCATGTTGCAGGCGAAAGTAATCAGGAAGAAAACGATGGCGGCAGGGAAGGGACCCAGCTGGGTGTTCAGCATAATATAGTTGCCGAAGAATTCCTTCATGGGGCCATATCCACCCTTAACCACATCCATCAAGATTCCGGTTGCAGAATAATAGGTGAATGCCAGAATCCAGGACTGGATGAACATATAATAGAAGGTAATGAACAGCGGAGGCAGAATGCAGAGGGAGCCCAAGTGCTTTGCCCAGGGTTTCTGACCTAGAATATAGTGGAAACCGCCCGGAGCCGTACCATGACGCCTACCGCCGGCAGCGCGGCCCAGAGTCCATTCCATCCAGGACAGAGGAATTCCCAAAAGCAGGAATGCTATCAGGTAAGGGATGATAAAGGAGCCGCCGCCATTTGTTGCAGCCTGAACGGGGAATCGTAAAAAGTTTCCTAAACCAACGGCAGAACCGGCAACGGCGAGAATAACGCCAATCTTTGAGCCCCAGTTGTCTCTAGAATTGTTCATCGTATATGTCCCTAAATAAATTTGGGGTTCAATCTAGAAAAATGTGCCTCTTGTCACATTTAGGTAATAGCTATGTATGCGTTTTTGTAGTGAAATATTGCCCCTTTTACAAGTGTATACAAGATTTGCGTAAAATATTCCCGATTTCTATGATTTTTTGAATATTTTTCGAGCATACAAGACCTGTTTGACAAAAAAGACTGGCTTTTTAAAAAAGGGATTGGACAAATGATTGACGTTAAGGGTAAATGGACCTTGATTACTGGCGGTTGCCGCGGTGTAGGACGTCTAACTGCCATTGAAATGGCCAAGTTGGGCGCAAATATCATTCTTCAGGGTCGTTGCAAGGCTAATGCCGACAAGGTTATCGAAGAACTGAAACCCTATGGTGTTGAAGTCCGCGCTGTTGGCTGCAATCTTGAATCTGAGTCAGAAATTGACGCTACCCTTGCTGAAATCGACTCCTGGGGCGTTCAGGTAGACCTGGTTTTCAATAATGCCGGTCTTATGAGCCATTATTTCCAGGATTATCTGTCCAATACCATGGAAGATTTCCACCACGCCATGGCTGTGAACTTCTACGCTCCCATCAAGATTGCCTATCATTTCTTGCCGGGTATGATCAAGCGTGGTTTTGGCCGTATGCAGCTCACTACCAGCGGTATCGCCAATGAACCGGAATTGATGGGTTATGCCTGCGCAAAGGCCGCCCTGACCAAGTTCGTCAAGGATTTCGCTGTCAAGCTGAACGGAACCGACGTCATGATGAACGTCATGGATCCGGGTTGGCTCCGTACCGACCTGGGTGGCCCCGCAGCTCCCAACGCTCCCGAAACGGTTATCCCCGGCTCCATGGTGGGTGTCCTCCTGGACGACAAGAAGAGCGGTCGCTGGTTTAGCGCACAGGAATTTACCGGCATGTCTCTTGAAGACGCCGTGAAAAAAGGTGCAGACGTTCAATAAAAGTTCCTCCTAACCCCCAAAAAAGCTGGTGGTGGCTTCGGCTGCCACCAGTTTTTTATTGTCTTCCTGAGTTTCGCAAGGTGTTGATAAATGCGTTTTTGTTGTCATCCTGTGCGTTAGCGAAGGATCCAGTAAAACTTTTATTATATATTTAGCGCCATGAACAAGGAACCTTCCCGTACACAGCTTCGCGACGAAGTCTACACCCAGATGATGGTGGCCCAGGCTCGTCTTTCCAAGGATCAGAACACTCAGATGGGAGCCATCCTGGTATCTCCCGAGGGGCGCGTCATCAGCACTGGTTACAATGGTGCTCCTGCCGGTTTTGACGACGAAACAGTCCCCTACACTCGCGAAAAGCAGTTGTTGGCCTACGACCTGCTGGATGCTGATTCCGGTGAACTCCTGAGCCATCACGAGTTCGAGGCTAATAAGTATCCCTTCATGGTACATGCCGAAATCAATGCCCTGCATTATGCCCGCGGTAAGGTACCTGCAGGTTCCAAGCTGTACGTGATTGGATTCCCCTGTGAAAGGTGTGCTCTGGATGTAAGCCTTTCCGGTGTTTCTGAAGTCTTTGTCACGAAGGACGATTACGATCCTAAGTCCACCTTGAACAACAGTCGCGACACCGCCTACTACATGTTCGCCCAGGCACACATTGTTGTGACTCTGTGCGGTAAACGTATTCGCCCTGTTGTTTCAAAGCCTGCGAAGGCGTAAAAAATTTTCTTTTTTTTGGAGGTTAGTCATGAGGAAGTTATTTCTTCTTTCTTTATTCTGTGCAGCGACTGTTTTTGCGCAGCAAGATGATTCGGATGCCCTGGATTTCGCAGACGAAAACAGTGCGTCTGTTTCTGCACCGGCTCCGTCAACGTATGCGGAACCTGCATCTGCGTCATCCCCTTCCAAGTGCTCGGTTTATTCTCCGTGTGCAAACACCGCTGAATCCAACACGGCATCCGGTCAACCTGTAGCCCAGGTGCAGACGGCTCCTGCCAGAAGCGCCTTCTTCCTTGACCTTACCTTGGGTATTATGTGGAATAGTTACAGTCGTGAAACGGTGTATCGTAGCTATGCCAGCTATTACGATGATTACTATAATCGTGATCAGATGGAGCGGGAATACTCTGGTTTGGGTCCGATACTTGGTTTGAAAATTGGTGGCAACATTCGTGGCTGGGCTGCACCTCATTTTGTAATGGAATTTGGCAGATCTTATGGTGAAACAGAAGAAGAATACTATGATTCCGATGAGAACGAGTATCGTAAGGCCAAGACCAGCGCCTTTAGATTTTTCATTGGTGGTGGTGTGACATGTTTCCTTAGCAATGACCCGCAGTCTGCTTCAAGCGGCGTTTTCCTGGGGCTGGATTTCGGTTTCGTTTTGTCTGCTGCCCAGAAGCACATTTCCTGGGATGACGTTGAGGATGTGGGGGGCATTGATGACGTGGCCGTCGGAATCAAGTTTGAAACAGGATATGTGTGGAGAATGGCGGATCACTTCAATATTGGTTTCACATGGTCCCTGAGTATTGATGACGCTGTTGATGATAACGATAGCGATTATCGCAGGGAAGAATCTTCCATGTATACCGTTGGGTTCGCTCTCACTATCATGAGAAAGTAATGGTGAACAAGTTTTCTGTGTTGGCGGTTCCGTAGGCTATGTCGCCACTGCCGTCATGTCGTTGGATGATAATAGCAGGGCTGGATTTGGTTCAGGTTTCCAGGTTGAAATTCCTGCGTCTCACCCGAGGTTAATGGGGGAGAGTCGGGCAAAGTTCCGCTAATTGTTAAGAAAAAAGTCCGTTGACAGAAAATGTCAATGGACTTTTGTTATATTGGTGCACATGGTAGCAGTAAGTAAGTCTAAGAAAGAAATTGAGTTCCTCTGTACGGAATGCGGCAATACTACGCCGAAGTGGGCCGGAAAGTGCCCGTTCTGTGGTGCCTGGAGCACCCTCAAGGAACATGCTATAGAAAAGCTGGATGTGGCTGCCGGTCGAGGTGGCCGCGGTTTGGGAGGCCCCGTGCATAAGGTGGTGGCCCTGCGAGATGTGGCCACGGAAGATACGAAACGTCTGAGTACTGCAAACACGGAATTCGACCGGGTCCTTGGAGGCGGCTTTGCTCCAGGCAGTCTTGTTCTGATTGGTGGCGATCCCGGAATTGGTAAATCGACTCTTGTGTTGACGACTCTCGCTACCATGAATGCGGCTGGCGTCAAGGCGCTGTACGTCAGTGGCGAAGAAAGCGCCTGTCAGGTTAAACTCCGTAGCGAACGTCTGAACGTGGCTGGCTCCGATATGCTACTGCTCTGTGAGACCAGCCTCGAAAAGATTATTCAGCAGGCAAACGAAATCAAACCGCAAATATTGGTAATCGACTCCATTCAGACTGTGTATAAGGGCGATCTTTCAGGAACGCCCGGGTCCGCGGCGCAACTTCGTGAATGTACTCTGGACTTGATGGTCTGGGCGAAAAACTCAGGCTGCATTACCATCTTGATTGGCCATGTTACCAAGGACGGCCAGATTGCTGGCCCCCGTATTCTGGAACATATGGTGGATACCGTGGTCTATTTCGAAGGCGACCGGAATCATCAATACCGTCTTCTTCGAACCATAAAGAATCGTTTTGGCGCTACCGACGAAATCGGCGTCTTTGAAATGACGAGCCACGGGCTGGCTTCCGTCCCAAATCCTAGCAAGGTGTTCTTGCAGGAAGGCGTTCCGCCTACTCCGGGGAGTGTCGTGTGCTGTACCATGGAAGGGTCAAGGGCGCTGCTCTTTGAAACTCAGGCCCTTGTGAATCAGACTACCTTTGCGGTTCCTCAGCGGGTGGCGGCGGGTATCGATGCCAAGAGGCTCACTATCATACTGGCCCTGCTTGAAAAGTTTGGCGGTATCACAATCGGGGCGTCCGATGTATTTGCAAGCATTGCCGGGGGCATGAAGGTGAACGATACTTCGTCGGATTTGGCCTTGGCTCTAGCTATAGCCAGCAACCACTTGGGAATTCCGTTATCCCGTCAGACTATTGCCATCGGTGAACTAGGTCTGTCTGGCGAAATCCGCAGCGTAAGTCTGCTGGATCAGCGTCTTAAAGAGGCCGGTCGACTGGGAATGTCCGAAGCGATCGTTCCTGCGTCTGGAGCGGATCCGTCCCGCGAGGGTGGTCGCTCCCTTAAGGTGGTCCGCGTAAAGACCTTGGGTGAGGCCATAGCCTGGCTGATGGATAAAAAGTAGATGTAAAAAGCCAATGCTGCTTTGACTGTGAACATCAAAAAAACACCCTGCGATGCAGGGTGTTTTTAAGTTCTATAAAATCCGCTTTGGTTTTAAGAAGCAAAGAAGAAATTAGTCTTCGTCGTCGGATTTTCTCTTCTTCTTTTTCTTCTTGGGCATTGCGTCGTCTGCTACAGAAGACTTCTTGCCTTCGACCTTGATGTCAGCAGCCTTTTCGCCGCGCTTGGTGAAGCCGTACTGACGAGGATCGAAACCGGAGGGGAAGACGGTCTTGTTATCGTAGATCACCTTCTTGGCGGTGAACTTTTCGATCTTAGCGCCATCCAGGTTTGCACCGGAGAAGTCAACGTCGTTCATCTTGGTGTCGGCGTCGATCTTGATGCCCTGCATGTTGGCATTGGTGAAGTTAACCATTTCCAGCTTAGCGCCGGCGAAGCTTACGCCGCCCATCTGAGCGAGGATGAAGTCGGAACGTTCGATGGTGGAGTTGGCGAAGTTGGCCTTGGTCAGGTCAGCCTTGTCGAAAATGTTCTTACGGACGTAAGCACCGTCGAAGACAGCCTTCAGGAGTTCAGCTTCCTTAAAGTCGTTCTTGCTAACTTCGGTGTCGAAGAAAGAGGTCTTGCTCATCTTGGACTTGTTGAATTCGCTCTTGGAAACGGAGCCCTTGTCGAATACAACACCGGTCAGGTCCTGGCCGCTGAACTTCATGTTCTTGACGGTGGACTGAGCGAACTTGGCCTTCTGGAGCTGGGCCTTAGAAAGGTCAACATCGTTAAAGGTGGTCAGAGAAAGGTCTGCGTCCTGCAGATTGACGTTCTTGAAGTCTGCACCGCTGAATTCAGCCTGGGAAAGACCGGCCTTGGCGAAGTTAACGTCAACCAGGTCCACGCCCTTGAAGTTTGCTGCAATCAGGTTACAGGCGGTAAAGTCGGTCTTGACCATGGTGGTCTTGCGGAGGTCTGCACCAGCCATCAAGGAACGAGAGAAGTTGGTGTTGGTCAGGTTGGCCTTGTAGAAGTTTGCACCGGTAAGGTCAACGTCCATGACAGAAGCCTGAGTGAGGTCAGACTTTTCGAAATTGGTGTTTTCGTCTACCTTCATAGCGTCCAGACGGGCATTCTTCATGTTGGTCTGGGGGAACTGGCTACCCAGGAGGGTTGCACGGTAGAGGTTTGCGCCTTCAAGGTTTGCACCTTCGAAAGAGGAGTTACGAATGTCTGCGCCGCTGATGACGACCTTTTCGAGGTTGGCGTCTTCGAAGCTAGCGTCGCTAATCACAGCGTTCTGGAAAGAAACTTCCTGGAGGCTTGCCTTTGTAAAGTTGGGGCCTTCGCCAGTAGCACGGCGGAAGTCGGTGGTGTTCTTGACTGCCTTAGCCTTGCTGAAGTTGAAGCCATCGATACGCTTGTTACTGAAAGAAACGTTCAGATCCTTGCCTGCCCAGTTGTCCTGTGCGAATACGTTCAGTGCAAGTGCACTAACAAGGCAAAGGCCAAACTTTGAAACTCTCTTCATATTCATATATAACATTCCCTTTGAGGATAAACCAGATAACGGATAGCCCTAAAATAACTAAATAATTTGCAAAACTGCAAGACTTTTAAAAAAACTCTATAAATAAAAGCTAACTTGTAGGGCGAAATGAGCAATTTTTCGTCAAAACAGTACGATGTGGTGGTCTGTGGGGCCGGTCCTGCAGGCTTGATGGCTGCCTGCACCCTTGGACGTCTGGTTCAAAAGGAGACTTCCTGTGCTAGACGGGTCTTGCTTCTAGATAAAAAGGAACCTTGGAAAGAGCCTATTTTCTGTGCCGAAGCGGTATCTTCTCGGCGTCTGAAGGCCCTTTGGCCTGTGGATCCCTCCTTTGTTCGCGGAAACCTGTCCGGGATTTATTTTACCTCTCCCAAACGTTACCGCGCCGAGTTTTATAGTAAGGATTGCGGTTATCAGCTGAATCGCTCCGCTCTGCACAAGAATATTGCCGACGAATGCGTCAAGGCTGGTGTGGAATGTCATTTTGACTCCGTGGTCAAGAAGCTGGATCGCACCGAAAACGGTTGGAATGTGGTGGTATCTTCCAAGGGTGTCGAAGAAACCCTAAGTTCTACCCTTATTATAGACTGCTCTGGCCCCGGTGCCAAGCTGACCCGTGGAATCCCCTGCCTCGAGGGCATGGAAGACGGTGCCACTGATCTTGAACCTGCAGTCTTTGCGGTGGCCGAGGGCATTCCTCATAGCCGTGAACATATTGAATTGTTCTTCGGTAGTGAATTTAAGGACGGCTACGGCTGGATCTTCCCCCGTGACGGCAAGGAAGTAAATATTGGTTTTGTGCTGGGGAAGGACGTTCGTAACGAGGGTTCCCTCCGCCAGAAACTTCTTGATTTTATCGCTCGCGACTATCCTGGCTCTACGGTCAAGGCTGTCTACGGGGGCATGATTGCCTGCGGACAGTCCCATAAGCCGATCGCCAAGTGCGGTCTCTTTAAGGCCGGCGATTCTGCCAGCTGCGTCAATCCCATTAGCCGTTCCGGCATTACGGAATCCCTCCTTTGCGGTAAGATTGTGGCCGAGGCTGCCATGGAATGGTTGCAGGATTCTGGCGAAAACCGTGAAGCGATCGAGGCCCGCGCCCACCAGCGCTGGATGCAGGAAATGGGCAAGTCCCATATGCAGATTGCCCGCGGAAAGCCTGGCTTCAACAAGATTACCGACGAGCAGTTCGACAAGGCTGCCTTGCGTCTGTCCAAGTTGCCTAAAGAGAAGCAGACTCTGTTCCGCATATTCTTTAACGTCCTGTGGGCAAGTCCGTCCTTAGTCTGGAAACTCAGGTCATTCCTCCACTGGTAGTCTAGTATGTCTGAAATTATCGAAAAACGTCTCGAGGAAGTTCGAACCAAGTTCGCTGGCTTCACCGATCCCGATGACAAGTGGAAGTTCATCCTTGATCTGGCTAAGGCCCACAAGGGGATGGACGCCGCTCTTAAGGCAGAAAAGTTCATTATTTCTGGTTGCGCATCCACCATGTACCTGGTTCCTAATTTTGACGGAAACCTGCTCCATTTTGAAATGGATGTGGAAGGCGGCACTACGAATCCCCTGATCAGCCGTGGTCTGGGAGCCCTGGCCCTCAAGATTTATAATGATACCGCTCCGGCTGACATTCTGGCGGTGGACCCGAAGTTCTTTCAGGACATTGGTCTAAACGTTGGACTTTCACCTACAAGGTCTAACGGTTTTGCGAGCCTTGTAAAGCAGATTTATTTGTACGCCCGAGTCTTTGCTGCTCTGGCCAAGAAGTAGAAGAACGCGATTTATAAAAGTAAAGGATAAAGGAAAATGTCTTTTAGTTTCTTGAATGGAAAGAGCCCCTTTGACGAGGCTGAAGAACGCCTGGAAGCTGGCGAAACCGTTAACGGCAAGCCTAAGATGCCTGTGGCTCCTGTCATGGGTTGGCAGGATGGTGTTACCCTCCTGGTGATTATTGCCCTGGTTGTTGGTGGCTACCAGTACTATCAGTATGCCAAGCGCACCAGTGCAGAAGCCTTCGCTACCTGCGAAACTCTTTATACTGCAGCTCAGACCGATGCGTCCAAGTATGTCGAAATGGAAAAGTGCTATGAGGCTACCTGGGATCTGGGTTTTGTAAGCGATACTCTGGAAGTGGTTCGCCAGAACCGCCTGGGCGAAGTGGAAGATATGCGTACTGCCCAGAAGGATTTGCTGGCTAGCGCCAATGCCGCTTTCGACAAGGGCGATACCGCCGCCGCAGTCAAGATCGTGACCGAATACAAGGGTGCTATGCTTCTGTACACGGGCGACCAGTCTGAATGGGATGAAATCGCAAAGTTTGCGACTGCCGCTCCTGCTGCCGAAAAGGTTGCAGAACCCGCCGCAGAAAAGGCTGCTGAACCTGCAGCTGATGCTCAGAAGTAATTCTTGTCAAAAGGTTTGCTGAACTGAAAAACACCGCAATGAAATGCGGTGTTTTTTGATGTCCACAATATTTTTTAGGACCGTCTATTTGAGGTTTTGCCTCAACGTTTTTCCAAGTGTATTTCCCGTTCGGTTTCGTTGAGAATGTCGATGCGGATCACGTGGGTGATGCCCGGGTCATTCTCTTCGAGACGTTCCGGCCATTCAATCAGGCTGACACCTTGTTCCAGGTAGTCGGGATCCAGACCCACTTCGTTCAGGTCGGCGCCACCTTCCAGTCGGTAAAGATCGAAATGGAAAATGGGCGGATTGTTGGGGTATTCGTGGAGGATGGTGTAGGTGGGGGAGCATACGGCGCCCTCGAATCCGAGACCCTTGCAGACTCCGCGGCTAATAACCGTCTTGCCTGCACCCAGGTTGCCGAACAGGGCCACCTTGTCGCCTGGTTTCAGGGACTTGCCGAATTCCACGGCCCAAGCATAAGTGGTTTCTTCTGACGTAAACTTCATAATAGTGAACAGTGAAGAGTGAATAGTTTTGAGCGATGAGCAGTGAGTTATGAGTTTTGAGCTGTGAGTTAATAAGCCAGGCGCCTTTGGCGCAGTTATGATAACTCATGGCTCAAAGCTGAATACTCATGGCTGAACAAGGCGCCTTTGGCACGGTTATTAGAAGTTAGTAGGAAGTAGGAAGAGCCGCTGACAAAAAATGCTTACTGCCTACTGTCTACTTTCTAAAAGGAGCCGCAGGCCCCGCCCTCATACCTCGAACCTGAAAGCGAGCTTTGCGAGCGACCTGATACCTGCTACAGCTTGTCCTTGAACTGCTGGTAGGTGAACTTATGGAGCAGGTGGAACTTACCTTGTTCGTCAAACTTGCCTATGCTGGGGTGGCGCACACCGTTGAAGAATGTGGTCTTCACCATGGTATAGTGGATCATGTCTTCGAAGATGATTCGGTCGCCGACCTGCAGGGGTTTGTCGAAGGAGAAGTCGCCCAACTGGTCGCCGGCCAGGCAGGAATTTCCGGTCAGCTTATAGGTGTAGGGCTTTTCGCCGGGGAATGCGGAACCGGTAACGGCAGGGCGGTAGGGCATTTCCAGACAGTCGGGCATATGGGCGCTAATGGAGACGTTCAGTACGGCGATGTCCATTTCGTTGTGGACGATGTCGCCGACTGTGGCTACCAGTTCGCCGGTTTGCCAGCCGACCGCTTCGCCTGGTTCCATGATGACAGTCAGATGGGGGTAACGTCCCATGAAGTCCTTCAGGATGCGGACCAGCTCATCGCGGTGGTAATCCTTGCGGGTGATGTGGTGGCCACCACCGAAGTTGACCCATTTCATCTGGTTCAGATACTTGCCGAAGTGCTGTTCGAATGCCTTCAGTACGCCTTCCAGGGCGTCTGCATCCTGTTCGCAGAGGGCGTGGAAATGGAGACCTTCGATTCCGTCCAGAAGTTCCGGTTTGAACTCGGCTTCGGTGACTCCAAGGCGGCTGAACTTGCCGCAGGGGTTATAAAGGTCGGTTTCTACGGTGGAATACTGGGGATTGACGCGGATGCCTGCAGAAACGCCTGCCTTCAGGGTCTTTTCCTTGAATCGTTGCCACTGGCTGAAGCTGTTAAAGGTAATGTGGCCTGCACAGCTCAAAATTTCGTCGATTTCGTCGTCGTCATACACCGGTGCGAAGACGTGGACTTCCTTTCCCATTTCTTCCTTGGCCAGTTTAGCCTCGTTTAGGCTGCTGGCGGTGGCCCCGGCTAGATATTCGCCGATCAGGGGGAAGGAACGCCAAAAGCTATAACCTTTCAGGGCGCAGATGATTTTTACGCCGGTTTTCTTCTGGATATCGTCCAAAATTTCCATATTTCGGCGGAGACGGGCCTCATCGAGGACAAAACAGGGGGATGGAACTTGAGAATAGTCTAGCATAGGGCCAAAGATAGCCTTTTTTTACACCTTTTTAAACTTTTTTGCTTATGCTTTAACTACATTTAACGGTGATGAGATTTTCTTCTTATAAGCACGTTGTTATTTCGCTGTTGGCTCTGGCTTTTGCCGGAGTGGCAATGGCTCAGTCCGTTCCCTCCAAGGTTGAATCCCAGGTGGTGGCGGCTCCCCGTGGCGCTTCGACTCTTGATGAAATGATCCAGGCAAAACTGGATTCCATGAATCATGCTGTTCCCTCCGTCGGTCCCCGTAACTCTGATAGCCTCGCTAAGGTTCAGGCCGATAGCGTTCGCAGACTGATCAAGGAAGGCAAGTACGTCCAGCGCGCCAAGTACGACAAAAAGAACTTCGACCACTGGAACATCGATACCGTTCTCCAGAAGTCCATGAAGGAAAAGCTGGTGGGCGTGTGGCGCACTCCCATTGTGGCTCACGGTCATGCCTTCCGCGATGCTGAACTCCGTTTCTGCATGAACGATACCTTGATCGGTGTTACCCGTACTTATTCCGATTCCGGTCGTTATCAGATGACTGGTGAATATGTGTTCAAGGCCCGCTACCGCTTTGATTCTGACCGTTCTCTGGTCAGCCGCGAAGTGTTCAGCGACCGTAAGGTGGTCCGTTGGGACTTTATCACCTTCGATATTACCGATGGTGCTCTTGAATACAACCTGAACAAGCTGGAATTCCGTGACCTGAACGATAACTGGCTCAACGCTCTGCAGGGCTTTGATAACGTTCCTCCCGAAGTTTATAATCGCGACGAAAAGGGCTCTGCCGAAATGAAGCGCGAATACGAAAACAGCAAGAAGAAAAAGTAATTGCGGTTTGGGGCCAAGCGCCATGAGCCGAAATTCTTCGAAAATTTCTAGAGCAGTTGTTGGCTTTGTAGTGCTAACACTGCTCTTTCTGTTTTTTGCGGCCCTGACCTTGACCGCCGGTTCAACTTCCATCAGCTGGTCGGACCTGGGGTTCAGGAACGTTCCCTACCAGAATATGGCTGCCCAGATTTTCTGGGAAATCCGCTTCCCTCGACTGGTGGCGGCGGTTCTGTCTGGTGTGGCGTTGGCGGTTTCGGGCCTGGCTTTGCAGACCTTATTCCGTAACCCGCTGGCGGGACCTTTTGTGCTGGGTATTAGCAGCGGGGCTAGTCTGGGTGTTGCCCTTTCACTGTTGGCGGGTCTTAGCTTTGGACACTTTGGCGTGCTGGGGGCTGCGGCGGTGGGCGCTCTCGGTGTGACGTTCCTGGTGATGGCGGTGTCTACCCGCTTTAGAAATTCCACGGTGCTCCTTGTGGTGGGGCTGCTGGTAGGGTACTTCATCGACGCCGTGATTAGCCTCTTGATCGTGAATAGCGATGCGGAATCCTTGCGGGTTTACGTGAGCTGGGGCATGGGAAGTTTTGGACGTCTAACTTATGACGGGGTCTGGATTTTTGCGGCTGCGGTGGCGGTTGGACTTGGGCTGGTGGTGTGTGCCATGCGGTACTTGAATGCCGTGCGCCTGGGGGATGATTTTGCCCGAGGTCTGGGTGTGAATGTACGTTTGGGCCGCGGTCTTGTTCTGCTGGGAACTTCCATCCTGGCGGCATCGGCCACGGCTTTTTGCGGCCCGGTGGCTTTCGTTGGAATCGCGGTTCCTCACCTGGCTTTTATGTTGTTCAAAATCAGCAACCATCGCGTGCTGATTCCTGGGGCGGCCTTGTGCGGTGCTGTGCTTTGCCTGGCCGCAAGCCTCTTCATGACTTTGCCCTTGAATGCGGTTCTTAGCCTGGTGGGCGTTCCCGTGGTGCTGTGGGTGATTATCCGTGGTGGGAGGGGGCGCTGATGGCGGAATTGCTGAAGTGTGAAAATCTTTGCTTTGGGTATGGCGGTTCTGGTTTTGCGGCACCCCTGAATTTTGAACTGCAGCCTGGCGAAGTGGTGGCCCTGATGGGCCGCAACGGTTCCGGCAAGAGTACCTTGCTGAAAACTTTGTGCGGTCGGATTCCCGCCCTGGGCGGAACTATAAAGGTTTGCGGGACCTGTCTGAAGTCCCTAAAAACTATGGATCTTGCAAAGCTGATCGCCTATATTTCCATTAGCAAGGCCGCTCCGGATCGGATGACCGTCCGTGAATTCGTGGGGCTCGGCCGCATGCCTTACAGCGGTTTTCTGGATGGCCGTACTGCCGAGGACGTGAAGATTGTGGATGAATCCCTGGAACTTTTGGAACTTTCCGGTTTTGGGAACCGCTATGTTTGCGAACTGAGCGATGGCGAACGGAGCCGCGTGTATTTGGCTATGGCCCTGGCCCAACAGGTGAAGGTCTTGTTGTTGGATGAGCCTAACGCGTTTTTGGATATTCCCTGGAGCCATCAGCTTTTTAGGACTCTGCGCACTATTGCGGCAGAACGTGGCGTGGGAATTTTGGTGTCGACCCATTCCCTGGATTTTGCAGAAAAATATTGCCAGCGCGTGATGGTCGTTGGGGACCGTAGCGTTTCTGTAGAAAATTGGGAAGGGGCGCGAGCCGGGGGCTTGCTGGACTGGACAAAGGGGGAATAGCTTATGGGGAATGCAAATTTTTTGAAGTGCGTTATTCTGGGCTGCTTATTTATTCTGGCGGGGTGCGCCGGGAACAAGGCCCCAGAGGTGTCCGCTGAAGTTCCTGCAGAAAGTTCCGTTTCGCCGGCTCTAAAGGGAATTGAGGAGCCTGCCGGGGAGAAGCATTTCTTCTGGAAAGTTTCCGACGAAAATTCCAGCGTGTGGGTTTTGGGTAGCGTTCATTTTGCGGACTCGACTTTTTATCCGCTGGATTCCGTGATTGAAACGGCCTTTGTCGCTTCAGAGGAACTGGCGGTAGAAATTAATCTGAATGACGATTCCACCAGCAACGAAGTTTCGTCGAAGATGATGCAGGACGGCTTGCTGCCTGCGGGGGTGACCTTGAATTCTGTGCTGCCCCGTAATGTCTGGAATTCCCTGGACAGCCTGTGCGCGGCCTGGAACTTTCCTGTGATGGCCTTGCAGCGTTTGCGCCCCTGGTTTGCGGCCACGACTTTAAGCGCCGTTGCCATTCAGCGGGCTGGCATCCAGGCGGAATACGGAATTGACGTCGTTCTGATGGACCGTGCCGCTACCGATGGGAAGGCCATTGTGGGCTTGGAAACTGCCGAGGATCAGGTGAGTGCCCTTTCTGGAACGGGGAAAGATTCCGATGAATCGCAGTCGGATTCCGCGGGCGTTTACTATCTGAAGACAACCCTGCGTGAAATTGCGGGGCTGGATTCTATGGTGGCGCAAATGATGCGTGCCTGGAAGACTGGCAATGATTCTTTGCTTCGTGTTGTAATGAATGCTGAATTCTGCGACGAAAAATCCGGTAATTGCGAAGGTGATTCCGAGTCCGAAAAGAAAATGAAGGCGGACTTGGAAGAACGAATTTATACCAGTCGCAATGCCAAGATGGCAGGCTCCATTGCGCAGTTCCTAGAAGAAGACAGAAATGTATTTGTGGTAATCGGGGCTGCCCACTTGGCCTTGGATGAAGACAACGTGATAGAACTGCTTCGCCGTAAGGGCTTTAGAATCCAGCGATTCTAATTATTTTAAATCTTTCACATCGATGCCGAGGTGGCTCAGACGGTTGTAGAGGGCGGTGCGCAATAGGCCCAGCTGTTCGGCGGTGGCGCGTACAGAACCGTTGTTTTCGCGGATCTTGTTCCTAAGGAATTCCCGTTCCTGGTCCAGTTGCATTTCGCGGAATTCGTCGTAGGTTTCGGCTGCGGGAATGTCCTGGATCTTGGGGGAATCCTGGGGTTCGTCCAACTGTAAATCTTCGGGAGAAATGAGGGTGGACGTTGCGAAACAGAGGGCTCGCTGGATGACGTTTTCCAGTTCGCGGATGTTGCCGGGCCAGGGGTGTTTTTGCAGTTTTTCCAGGGCGGCCCTGGAAAGGGTGAACTGCTCGCCGGGGGCCTGATACTGCTGGATGAAATAGTTGGCCAGATCCTCGATATCTTCGCGGCGTTCGCGGAGGGGTGATATCTTGAGGGGGATGACGCTGAGACGGTAGTAAAGGTCTTCGCGGAAAGTCTTGTTGCGGACGGCTTCCTTTAGGTCGCGATTGGTTGCCGCGATGAATCGCACGTCGATATGCTTTGTCTTGTTGGCTCCGATGGGGCGGATTTCCTTGTTCTGCAGCACTCGCAGCAGTTTGACCTGGGTGTGCAACGGCATATCGCCAATTTCGTCTAGGAAGATGGCGCCTCCATCGGCGGCTTCGAAAAGGCCGATGCGTTCGTTCTGGGCGCCGGTAAAGGCTCCGCGGGTGTGGCCGAACAGTTCGCTTTCAAAAAGGTTGTCGGGAATGGCGCTGCAGTTGACCGTTACGAACTTGTCGTAGACGCAGGAGACGGCTCGGGCAATCAGTTCCTTACCGACGCCGGTTTCTCCCTGGATCAGTACGGGGCCGGTGTGGATAATGGCGCGTTCTACGGATTTGCGCAGCTTTTGCATGGCATCGCTGTTTCCTACCAGATGGCTCATGCGTTCGCTAAAGACTTTGCGGGCGTTGTAGATTTCCTTTAGTTTGGAAATCTTGCTCATCAGATGAAGCTTTATGGCTTCGACAGATAGGATGATATCATACAGTTTATTGGAAAGTTCGCTGTACCTGTCCAGCGATTCCCCATAAACAAGAATCAATGTGTCCGGATTCTTTTCGCGAATTTGGGTCAGTGCCTGTAAGTTGTCGCTAAAGGAATCCAGATCCCAGATGACGAGGGGGCTTAATTTGTCGACGGACTTTAAAAGAAAATCCGCACCCGCGTAGGTGTCGGTAATGTGCAGGTTGACATCGTAATTCACCGTGGAGAAAACGTCCTGGATGAACGAGGACGTCGGAGTCTCCTGGGTGAAAAAATCGATGAGCATGATTTAGCGTAAAGCGTAGAGCTTAAAGTAGAAAGAAACTCGCTTTAAACTCTTACCTTTATCCTTTATCCTTTAAACTTTACTTGCCCAGTTCCTTGCTGCGTTCGGTGCCTGCAACCACAGCCTTCATGACGGTGCTGCGGAATGCGCCTTCTTCCAGGGCGTTGATGCCTGCGATGGTGGTGCCTGCGGGAGAGCAGACCATGGCGCACAAGTCGCTGGGGCTCTTGCCGGACTGCTTCACCAGTTCGACGCTGCCTTCGATGGTGCCGAGGGCCAGCTTCAAGGCGACATCGCGGGTAAGGCCGGCCTTTACGCCACCGCGGGTCAATGCTTCAATGAATTCGAAGACGTATGCGGGAGCACTGCCGGAAAGACCGGTCACTGCGTCCATCAGGCTTTCTGCCACGCGGCAGGTAACGCCGATGTTGCCGAAAATCTTTTCTGCGGTAGCGAGGGTGGCCTCGGTAACGCCGTCGGTAGCGAGACCTACGGAACCCTTGCCCACAGTGAGGGGCAGGTTGGGCATGACGCGGAGAACCTGGTTCTTTGCGCCAAGAACGTCGGTCAGGGCGGCGCGGGTAACGCCAGCCATAATGCTGATGAAGGTCTTTTCGTTTGCGATGGCGTCGGCTGCAGCCTTCCATTCGGCGCTGACCAACTTAAAGATCTGGGGCTTTACGCAAAGGAAGGTGACATCGGCGTTGTTGACGCCTTCTGCGAAGCTTGCTACGCGGACGCAACCCAGTGCAGAAACTTCTGCGGCAGCCTTGTCGCTGGGATCGAAGAAGAAAATAGACTTGGGGTCGTTACCAGCCTGCAGGAGGCCGCGGAGAATTGCACCGCCCATGTTGCCGGTGCCAGCGAAGAAAATTTTATTAACCATAGTTCGTTGTTTTTAAAAAAGTGAAAATTTTCAGTTATAATTTATGAATTTTAAATTATGAGACGAATAATCGCGGCGTAGCCGCCTTTCTTATTCTCGTAATTCATAAATCGTAATTCATAATTAGGTAAAAATCAACTTCGTTGATTTTTACCTGACGCTGTCCTTGGCCTTGCGGAGGAATTCCAGCAGATCGGCATTGCTCTTATACTGCTTCATCCACTTGATTAGCTTGTCCATGATGCCGTTTTCGGTATCGTTCTGCATGCTTTGACGAACGCTCCAGAGGATGTTCTGTTCGTACAGAGAAAGCAGACGGTCTTCCTTACGGGTGCCGGACTTAAAGATATCGATTGCGGGCCAGGTGCGCTTTTCGGCAAGGCGACGGTCCAGAACCAGTTCCATGTTACCTGTGCCCTTGAATTCTTCAAAGATCACTTCGTCCATGCGGCTGCCGGTTTCGATCAGGGCGGTTCCGATAATGGTAAGGGAGCCGTTCTTCTGGATGACTTCACGAACGGGTTCACCTGCGGAGGTGTAAATCATCTGACCGTTGGTGTCCTTCTGGAAATCGCCAAGCTTGTCGGCAATCTTACGGGCTGCACCAAAGAACTTCTTGGGGAACTGCATGGCCATGGCGTCCACACCGCCAGAAAGAATCTTGCCGGAGTGGGGAATCACTACGTTGTTGGCGCGTGCAAAGCGGGTAATGGAGTCCAGAAGCACAACCACATCCTTCTGCTGTTCCACCAGGCGCTTGGCCTTTTCCAGGACCATGGTGGCCACGCGGGCGTGATGGTCAGGAGGTTCGTCGAAAGTGGATGCAACGACTTCTGCCTTCAGGGCGGGGTTCTTTTCTACCAGCTTGCCTACGATTTCGCGCATTTCCGTCACTTCTTCGGGACGTTCGTCAATGAGCAACACCATGATGATGCATTCAGGATGGTTTGCTGCAATGGCGCGGGTCATGTTCTGCAGGAGGATTGTCTTACCGGTACGGGGAGGAGCCAGGATAATGGAACGCTGACCCTTACCGATGGGGCTGAACAAATCCATGACGCGGGTGGTCAATTCGTCCTGGTCCCATTCCAGGTTGATCTTTTCGTTAGGATGGATGGGAGTCAGGTATTCAAATGCTACGCGGCGCTTGATCTTTTCGGGATCGTCAAAGTTGACCTTGTCTACGCGGCGGAGGGCATAGAACTTGTCGCCATCGCGGGGGGGGCGTGCAAGACCTGCAACGGTGTCGCCAACCTTCAGGCCGAAACGGCGAATCAGGTTCTGGCTCACATAAACGTCATCGGGACCCTGCTGGTAGTTGAATTCGGTATTGCGGAGGAAACCGTGACCCTGCGGGGTGACTTCCAAAAGGCCTTCGGCGTAAACGATGTTGTTTTCGTTTTCCAGGCTCTGGAGCAGAAGGCCCAGGGACTGCTTGCGGTAACGGCGGAAGTCCAGATTTTCTTTCTGGCTTGCCAGTTCCTGCAAGTCGCTCATGGTCATCTTGCGGTACTTGGCCCAGCAATCGCGAGCCTTGCACCAGGCTTCGGAATCCGGATCCGGCATCGGCACGGTGTCTTCCTGTTCTTCCTGCTGCTGGGGGCGGTTGTTGTTATTGTTGTTGCGGTTGTTCTTGTCGAACTTGTTAAACTTGTTCTTCTTGTCGTACTTGTTGAAGCGTTCTTTCTGCTGGGGTCTCTGCTGACCGTCTGCAGATGCGTTTTCGGAGGTGCCGTCCTGGGCTGCGCTAGGATCTGCGGTGGCCTGAGTTTCTGCCTGCTGACCATCTGCATTCTGTGCGGAATCCGTTGCGGGAGCGGTTTCTGCTGCGGGAACTGCGCTAATTTCTGCGGGAACGGCTGCCGGTTCTTTTTCGGCCTTCGCTGTTTCAACGGGTGCTGTGTCGGCCTGCTTTTCGGCGGAAACTTCCTGAACGTTGTTCTTTTCCTTTATCCGTTCGACTTTCCTGTTTGCTTTTTTCTCATCGTCATTCTTTGCAGCCTTTGCTCGAGGAGCCCGCTTTGCGGGTTTTCCTTCGGGAGCCGGTTCTGCCTGGACGGGGAGTTCAATGCCTTCGCGGAGTTCGGCAGGAACTTCCATGCCTGTGGATTCTTGGTCGGCCAAGTGGGTACTTTTAGTCGTTTTTTTGATGGGAGCCACGATTGTGTCCTATTAAATAAGAATTGACGTATTAAAATGCGACTTTATTCATCTGCAGTATTTGGATTATTCCCAAAATGGACGGATGAATAATTTTCGATATGAAAAATTTGAAAAAAAATATGAATGCGGCCGAATGTCGACCGAACGTCGCTAATTATAATTAATTATATGGGGATTGTCATAAAAAAGGTCAGATTTTATAAAAAAACTTTTTGGGGGTGCCGAAAAAATGGGGGTGTCAACTTAGTGACAATTTGAATAGTTATATTTACCAGCGTGAATTCACTAGAACGTGTATTTGTTGCCCTGGGGTCCAATTTGCCCAATCGTTCCGCTCACCTGAGTGAGGGGCGCGATATGCTCCGCAAGGTGTCTAAGGGTGGCTGGAAAGAAAGCCCGATTTATGAAACTCCGCCGGTTGGTCCGGAGGGGCAGGGTCCCTACCTGAATCAGGTTGTCTCGTTCTGGTATTCGGGAACGTCGGAACGTTTGCTGAATTATCTGAAAGGTTCAGAGTTCATTTTGGGACGTAAGTACCGTGGGCACTGGAATTCCAGGGAAATTGACCTTGACTTGCTCTACTTTGGAAACGAGGTGAGCCGGGGAATTCCTACATTGCCTCACCCGCAGATTGTTAACCGCCAGTTCGTGTTGGTTCCCTTGAATGATATTGCCCCGGAGTGGGTGGATCCCCAGATGGATTCCAAGGTTTCTGACCTTCTGACGAGACTTCTCCTGAAAGAGGAGAAAATTCCTTTCCGCGTAGTCACCTCGGAGGAAGCGTAATATGCTAGTAGAAAAAGGTGTGCATTTCCTGGCCATCGAAGGCGTTATCGGTGTGGGAAAGTCTACTCTCGCGAAGATTATTTCGGAGAGGTGGAATGCCATGTTCATCGAGGAAAATTTTGCCGAAAACCCGTTTTTGGAAAAGTTCTACCAGAACAAGTCGGCTTACGCCTTCCAGACACAATTGTTCTTCTTGCTGGAACGTCACAAGCAATTGCAGAATAGCGCCATGCAGAGCGACATGTTCCATGAACTGCGGGTCAGTGACTACACTTACGAAAAGGATCCGATTTTTGCTGCGCAGAATTTGACGGATAGCGAGTTTACCATGTACGAACAGGTGGCCATGGCCTTGAATAGGGACATTCCCCGCCCTGACCTGGTGGTCTACCTGCAGGCCAGCGTACCTACCTTGCTAAACCGAATTAAGGGTCGTGGTCGCCCCATGGAAAAGACCATCGAGGGGTCATACCTCCAGTCCCTGATGGACCGGTATGATCAGTTCTTTTGGAATTATCCCTATGCTCCGGTGTTGATCATCAATACCGACAATATCGATTTTGTACATAACGAATCCCACCTACAGCTGGTGCTGAATGCTATCGCAGAATGCCCCAGGCAAACGACTTATTTTGTTCCAGAAGGTAAATAATGCAAGTCATCACTTCAATCGATGTTCTACGTAAAACCCTGAAGCCGTTGGCTCAGCAGGGCAAGACTATTGGTCTTGTGCCCACCATGGGCGCTCTGCACGACGGTCACGGAGCCTTGATCAAGGCTTCGGTCAAGGATTGCGACGTAACGGTTGTCAGTGTATTTTTGAATCCCATCCAGTTTGGCAAGAACGAGGACTTGGACAAGTATCCCAAGCGTCTCGAAGCTGACGCCAAGCTGGCCGAATCTATCGGTGCCGACTATGTGTTCGCACCCTCCGTTGCAGAAATGTATCCGGATGGCGATCCTTTGACCATGGTCCGCGACGAAACTTTGGAAAGCATGTATTGCGGTGCCTACCGTCCGGGCCATTTCCGTGGCGTGCTCACCGTGGTTTCCAAGCTGTTCCTGATTTCCGGTGCCCATCACGCCTACTTTGGCGAAAAGGATTATCAGCAGGTGTTCCTGATTGAACGCATGGTGAAGGATCTGAACTTCGATATCCAGATTCACCGCGTGAAGATTGTCCGTGAAGAATCCGGCTTGGCTCTTTCTAGCCGTAACGAATACCTGAGCGAAGAAGAAAAGGCTCGCGCACTGGGTATTAGCGGTGGCTTGAAGCAGGCTAAGGACGCTTTCGATGCTGGTGAACGTAGCGTTGCTAAGCTTCGTGACTTTGTCCTGAAGTCCATCTTGGCCGCTCGCGGTACCGTGCAGTTCGTAGAAGTGGTGAACCAGAAGACTCTGCAGAAGTTCTCTGCAGGAATGCTGGCTCCCGAAGATAAGGTTGTCATCCTGGTTGCTGCCTTCTTCGGCAAGACCCGCCTCATTGATAATATTGAATTGAATTAGTCAGGAATCCGGCTGCGCCGGTAACTCAAACTTTCAAAAAAAAGACCTCGGTTTTAACCGGGGTCTTTTTATGCATAATGGGAATGCACTAAGCCTAGACGTTTACTTCTCTGTTGCTGTAAATACGCCGTCCCATTCTTCGCCTTCGGTGACAGGGGGGTGCTGCTTGTAGGCAATGCAACGTTCGATGTACACGTGGGAGGGGGTGGTCTTGCTTCCCGGGTCGCGGTCTGGGTGGTGGGGCTCCAGTTCTAGACACATATTGAACATCTGCAGGGCGGTGTCCCATTTCATGGCTAGGTAATATTGGCGGGCTTCTTCCCAGAGCTTTACCAATTGCTGCAGTTGGCTTTCGTTTTCGCAACCGACGTGTTCCAGCAGTTCGAAAGTCTTTACAGGCTGACTCTTACCCACAACGCGGATTGTATCCAGCGAACGGTAGATGAATCTGGACTTGTCCAGCTGCTGTTCGGTATCTTCGCTGATTTGAATGTAGGCTCCGTACTGCTTGGCTGCACTTTCTAGACGGGCGGCCAGGTTCACGGCGTCACCCATCATGGTGTAGTTCTTACGCATGGTAGAACCCATATTGCCGGTAACGATGTCGCCGGAATTGATACCGATTCTCATGTGCATGTCATGGACGATCTTTGGCCACTTGTTTCCTTCGCTGGCCCATTTCTTACGGAGCATCTTCAGTTTGCGCTGCATGTCCACGGCTGTATCGCAGGCGCTCTGGGCGTGGTTTTCTAGAGGCATGGGCGCTCCGAAGAATGCGATAATGGCGTCACCTTCATACTTGTCCAGAGTGCCTTCGTTCTGAAGGAGCGTGTCGGTCATGGCGGTCAGGTATTCGTTCAGCAAATCAACTAGTTTTCGCGGGTCGCCAATCTTTTCGGAGAAGGTGGAGAAGCTGGCGATGTCGGTAAAGTAGGCGGTAATGTTAGACTTTTCACCACCGAGGGTGGGCATAATTTCGTTGTTCACCATGGCGTCGATCAGTGCCGGAGAGATGTACTGCTTGAACGCATCGTTGATGAATCGTTTTTCCTTGTTTTCGAAATAGAACTGCACCACCAGCGTGGTAATGTTGATGAGCAGCATGGTCGATAGAGGTCTCGATACACCGATGTAAAGCCCGTGGTCAAAGAAATTGTAGGCGACGTAGGTGTAGATAATCATTGACAGCAAGGAAATCGGCACAGAAATGTTGCTCTTGAAGCAAAGGCCGATTAACAGGCTGAATACGGCAAGAAGCAAGACGATAATCTGCTGCTTGTGTTCGCTGAGGGTAGTGACGTAGTCCCCATCCAGAATGTTCTTGATGATGGTGGCATGGATCAGCACGGCGGGATAGTTTTCTTCGTGGGGGCCGGACACAAAGTCGAATAGGGCCGCCGCGGCAGAACCCAGGATGAAAATTTTTCCCTGGTAAAGTGAGGGGTCGACACGGCCGTTGGATACGTCATAATAGGAAAGGTGCTGGAAGGTCCTCTGGCCCACTGTTGTTTTGTAATGGCCTTTGTAGTTGACCTGGTAACGGCCGAATTTGTCGATTGGAACTCGCTTGACGGGGCCGAAACGCATTTCTTCGCCGGGGGCGAGGTTCTTGATGGCCAGATTTTCTGTAAGCTTGATGTCGCGGATGACTTCGTCGGACAGGATTAGCTGATTGGATTTCCACTTTTTGGTAGACCTGTCATATCGGATGTCCATATCCATGGAAAGGTGAATGGACCTGTTTGCGGGAATCCGCTGAATGGAGTCCTGGAAGTACTGGATTGTCTTGACGATGTATCGGTTGATGATAATGTCGTCGCCTTCTTCGGGGTCGTTTAAAATGAATCGATTTCCGGAATTGTCTTCGTCGTCGAAACTCAGGGTCATGCCGTAGTTCAGGTTTACGGGGGCGTCTTCCTTGACCATGGCCAAGGTTTCTTCTGAGATGTTCAGCAGTTCCTGGGAAAGTCTTTCGTTCAGGTACTGGCCCTCAAAAATTTCGAAGGTCAGCTGGCCCTGGCTATCCTTGCGGGCCACAATCTTGGACGAAATGTCGATAAAGTCCTTGGCAGCCTTTTTCTGGAAATCTGCATCGGCTAGGGCGCTGTGCAACGCCAGGAACATGGGGTAGCTGAAGTTGGGGTAGGTGGTGTGGTATATACCTGCAGAATCGCGGTAGATGCCAAAGGGCTTGCCTAGGTCGATGTATTGCCCCATCTTGATCTGGACGTTTTCGGGTTTTTGACCGAATAGATGGAGGATGGTCATCAGCGACATGGTGGAGTAAACCATGCTGGTGTCGTCGGGATAGAGTTCCGGACTGGGGAAGCGGTACAGCATGGAGACTCGGCGAACAACGCCATCAAGGTCCGGATAGGCGTTCACGGATCCTAGCTTGGTTCCTGCCTGGGCCAGTTCCGGGAAAATATTGTCTAGCAGTTCCTTGGGTTCTACCTGGTCAATTTTGTCAATCTGGTCGTTGCGGAATACCGAACTATATCCAACTTCGTCGGCACGTTCCTTGGAACTGAGGGGGCGCCACTGGGATTCGTGCTTGTAGGATTTGGCGTCATCGAACATGTCGCATACGATGGAGTTGCCGCCAGCCTTGATGGCTGCGACCAGCATGGAATCGTAGTTGAAGAAAGCCCTGATGCTAGGCTTTAGGGAATCCCAGTTGCTTTTGGGGCTAATGTTTGATAGGAGGGTGTTTACCTGTCCTGCCTTCTTGGATCCAAAGTCTGCACTTTTTAGCAAGATATCAAAGCCGATGGCCGAAGCGCCGCCTTCGTTCAGGTGGCGGACCACGTTGGCGTGGATGGAACGGTCCCATTCGTTATAAGGGCCAAGCTTTGCCAGGGAGGGTTCGTCGATATCTACGATGATGATGTTGGGGTCGGAATTGTTTTCCAGGGAAATCTTGTCGTCTACCTGTTCATCTTCTTCGTCCTTGGTATTTGTAACGCCCTTGAAGAATAAATCGTAAAAAATATTTTCAAGGGATTCTGCACCGTTGCGGGTCATGCCCGTAATGTCGTTCTGGGTGCTTCCGAAAATAAGAATGATAAAAACAAAGAAGGCCGATATCAAAAGGCCCGAGGCGACCTTCTTGATTCTCTTGGAAATCTTGATTTGTTTTTGTTCGTTCCTTGAATTTTTCTCTTCCATAGAAATAAAGATAATAAGATGGAAAGGATTGACACTTTTGTGTCATGAAAAGTGAGTATATTTTAGCGGTAAAATTTGCGGAGGCATTTTTGGCTACACAAAGAAAAACTTCTGGCTCTAAGAGGGGTTCCAAGGGGAATAAAAAGGGAAAGTCTAGTTCGACTAATCCGGTCGATGATGGTCAGGGCTTTGGCCTAGTTCTTGGCGGTTGGTTTCTTTTTGCCATAGGCGTTCTGCTTCTTTTGGGTTGCGTAAGTTCTGTCTATAGCGGAACACACGGTAACTGGTTGGGCCCTTATCTAGGCAAGATGATTCCGGATGGGGTGACTTTGCTGTTTGGCAAGGTCTCTGTGCTTTTCTTTACGGTGTCCCTGATTCTGTGGGGGCTTGGTCTTGCCTTTTCGGGAATTCGGGGCCGTTTGATTCGCTATGGACTTGGCCTGACATTGATTTCCCTGGATCTGTCGTTCCTGCTTGCTCTTAAAAACTATGGCCTTGCCCAGGTTTCCGAAGACGTGCTCGCCTTGAGCGGTGGCATACTTGGACAATTTTTTACCCAGAATATCGCCATTCCGGTTTTTGGTGCTGAGTCCTGCATTGCGCCCTTGATTATTCTGGCTGTAACGTTCTTGCTGATCCTTGTGCTTTCTTTTGGACTTCGCCCGAGGCATTTTTATTTCATTGTGCAGGGTACGAAATGGATCCAGAATACTTTCAGGAAAAAGGAACCGCTGGAAGGTGAGGTGGTGGATGCGTCAGGTACCCAGAGCAACATTTCCATGAAAAGGTCGAGGGGCGCTGATTTGGACCGCGCCGTAGATGCCGGGGTTTTGCCCAAGGGCGCCTATATGGACGACAACACGGTTATGCTGCAACCCGATGAATTTAAGATTCGCAGGAAGGGGAAGGTTGTTCCCTTTAGCGGCCGCAACAACTGGCTGGGAACGATGGACGGCGTGGCTCCCGTGCCCGCAACGCCCACCCAGGAAAATCCTGTTGTTCGTAATCCGGTGGAAATTGCTCCGGAACCTCTGCCAGAACCGACCATGAATGTGGCTGGTGAATACAATATGGACGAAGATCCTGAAATTCGCCGACTTGAGGAATATCTGCGTGTCAATGGACGCAATATGAACGCCCTTGAAATCGTAGAGGTGAAGGACCGTATTGCCGCTCTGCGCAGGGCCCGCGAAGTGATTGCCTGGGAAAAGGAACATCGCGGCCGCATGCAGGTAAAGGGTGATGTCCGTCGTGAAGACGGAAAGCCTTCCATGGCTACAGAAGCTATTGTGGATGTTCCTGTTGCTGATCCCGAACCGACAAGAGTGGCGGGCGTTGCTGCCGAAGCGGATGATGCTGCTGAAAAAACTTTGACTCCGTCTTTTGATCCGGAATCGCTGCTTGGTGGTGATGGTGGACGTGATGAAACCTGTGCCCCTGTAGTTTATGGTGCTGACGATGGCGCCGAAGACGATGGCGAGGGCTTTGTTGCGTCTGAAGACTCTTTGGGTGGAACATTGAACGGTTGTAAGGCTGCCCCTATTCCGCAGCCGGATCCCACAGAAGTTTATGACGAATATAAGGTTCCTTCCATTGGCGATATTCTTAATGATCACGAGGCTCAGACTGCGGATTATACCGAAGAAGAGTTGAATGCCATTGGTAAGATGCTGGAAGAAAAACTGGAAAACTTCAAGGTGAAGGGACATGTTATCGGTTGCGAAACGGGCCCCATGATCACTCGTTTTGAAGTGGAACCTGGGCCGGGTGTAAAGGTAAGCCGCTTTACTGCGTTGCAGGAAGATTTGGCCATGCCCCTGCGAGTGACTTCTGTTCGTATTCTCGCTCCCATCCCCGGTAAGGCTGCAGTGGGTATTGAAATTCCCAATCGCAAGTTCCAGACTGTTTTCAGTAAGGATGTCTTTGAAAGCGAAAAATTCAAGCCGTCCCCCGAAAAGATTTTGGTGGCCTTGGGTAAGGATATTACTGGCGAGGCCTTTACCATGGATTTGGCCAAGGCTCCTCATTTGCTGATTGCCGGTCAGACCGGTTCCGGTAAGTCTGTCTGCATTAACGCCCTTATGGCCAGTATGCTCTTCAGTAAGACTCCCGACGAACTCCGCATGATTCTTGTGGACCCGAAGGCGGTGGAATTGAAGATGTACGAAAGCATTCCCCATTTGCTGGCTCCGGTGATTACCAAGCCCGAAATCGCCATTCAGGCATTGCAGTGGCTGTGCTATGAAATGGACCGTCGCACCGAAGTTCTTGCGACAGCCAAGGTTCGTAACATTGGCGGCTTCAATGCCAAGTACGAAGCGGGTGAGCTGCCCGATGATATTCCTGAACAGGACAAGGGTCATCGTATGCCATTCATTGTCGTTATTATCGATGAAATGGCAGACCTTATGATGGTGGCTGGTAAGGAAATCGAAAAGTCTGTAGCCCGTTTGGCTGCAAAGGCCCGTGCCGTGGGTATCCACCTGGTGCTCGCAACCCAGCGTCCTTCCGTGAAGGTGATTACGGGTATTATCAAGGCGAACTTGCCTACCCGAATTAGCTTTAAGGTGGCATCCCAGATTGACGCCCGTACCGTAATGGATCACGCCGGCGCCGAAAAACTTCTGGGCCGCGGTGATATGCTGTTTAAAGCTGTGAATGATCCGGATCCCGTTCGCGTTCATGGCGCCTTCCTGAGTGACGAGGAAGCCGAAAAGCTGGCGGATGCCTGCTCTAACCAGAATGTGTTCTTCCCGCAGGTGGAATCCTTTGACGTTTCTGAAGGCGTCGATGGAGACGATGATGGGGAAGGCGGCAAGCAACTTGGCAAACTTGACCCGTTGCTCTTTGACGTTGCATGCTGGGCTATTGAAGTGAGCGGTCTTTCCACTTCTGCGGTGCAGCGACACTTTAGTGTTGGCTACAGCCGTGCCGGTAAAATTGTAGATCAGCTTTATGGCCTTGGCGTTTGCGGCCCCAGCAAGGGAAACTCCAAACCCCGTGCGATGCTGGTCGGTATGGACGAACTAATGCAAATGGAACGCTCAGGAACCTTTAGATAAATAGTTACAAAGTACGATTTATGAATTACGAGAAGACAAATGGCGAGCTTTGCTCGCAAAATAAGAGGGCGGCAAAGCCGCGAAAAAAATCTCGTAATTCGTAACTCATAATTCATACCTCGAACCTCATACCTCGAACCTCATAATTATGCGTGAATATGC
Source organism: Fibrobacter sp. UWH6 (assembly GCF_900142465.1). NCBI lineage: Bacteria > Pseudomonadati > Fibrobacterota > Fibrobacteria > Fibrobacterales > Fibrobacteraceae > Fibrobacter > Fibrobacter sp. UWH6. The sequence continues at coordinate 144,851 of NZ_FRAX01000005.1, read as the reverse complement.
TCCTTCAAAAATCAATTTGTTTCTGGATGTCATCCGCAAACGCGAAGATGGCTACCATGATCTAGGTACCATTTTTCAGACTGTCGATGCCGGCGATACATTGAACGCCGAACTTCGCAACGATGGCGAGATTGTCCTGACCTACAACAAACCCCAGGAATATCCGGTTCAGTCCGACTTGGTATTCAGGGCTGCCGTCGCTCTTAAAGCCTATGCGGTGGAACAGGCCGAAACCTCTGCAAAGGCTGCCGCAGAATCCCTGGGCGCCGACCTTTATCTAGAAAAGGTGATGCCCCTTGGGGCTGGCCTTGGCGGTGGTAGTGCCGATGCGGCTGCGGCCCTTCGTGTGCTGAATCGCCTGTGGAATCTGAACTATGCAGCCGAAGTTCTTGAAGGAATCGGTGCAAAACTTGGTGCCGATGTGCCTTTCCTGGTTCGGGGTGGAACCGCCTTTGCCGAAGGCATTGGTGAAAAGTTGACTTTTATCAACCCGCTGCAACTTTCCGAAGGGGAATACCTGTTGATCTGCACGCCCCTGGATGCTGTCCCTACCAAGGATGCTTACGCCGGGGTGGCAAAGTCTGGTCCGGCTCGTTGGGATTCTTACAAGGCCGAATTCCAGTCTGCCGCTGACGATAAGACTCTCGTCTCCCGTCTTTCCTCTTTCATCTCGTTCAACGCATTTGAAGGATCCGTGTTCCCTCTGCATCCCCTGGTTGCCGAAATGAAGGCTGAATTTAGCCGTCTGGGGGCCAAAACGACACTCATGTCTGGTTCCGGAGCCTCTGTTTTTGGCGTTTTTGCCTCAAAGGAACTGGCTGAAACCGCTGCGGGCGCCATGAAATCCATCTCTAGATATCAAAAAGTGACTCGCTTTTGGGTGCCGACCCTTTAAAAAGTTGTCATTAATACTATATTTGCGCCACCATTGGGATATCGTCAAGTGGTAAGACAACGGATTTTGATTCCGTTATTCGCTGGTTCGAGTCCAGCTATCCCAATGTTTTTTTTAATCATAAACTCGAATGGAGTAAATTATGGAACTCACTAAGCTCGTAGCAACCTCGAGAGTACAGGGCAAGAGCGCTGATAGCAAGCGTCTCCGCAAGGCCGGTCAGATTCCGGCTGTCTATTATGGTAAGGGTCAGGAAGCAGTGAATGTTAGCGTTAGCGCTATCGACGTTCGCAAGGTCCTCGCCCCGGGTAAGCGTTATACGCTTCTCGACCTCGTCATTGATGGCAAGGAAGGCAACGCCGCTGTAGTTTACAACTATCAGAAGGATCCTCTGACTCAGGAAATCATCCACATCGACTTCCTGAAGATCGACGAAACCACCAAGGTTAAGGTTCGCGTTCCCGTTAAGCTGAACGGCCTTCCGGTTGGTGTTAAGACCCAGGGTGGTACCTTTGCTCAGCAGAATCGCTACATCCAGCTGGCTGCTGTTCCCACCAAGATCCCCACTCTGATCGAAATGGATATCTCCAACTATCCGGCTCCCACTACCTTCTACGCCAAGGATCTTCCGCTGACTGAAGGTGTGGAACTGGCTTGCACTCCGCGCGTCGTGATTTTCAACATCACCGCTAAGCGTGGCGCAAAGACTGAAGAAGCTCAGGGCTAATCCCAAGTTTCTACGGTTCTTTACCGAGATTAAAGACGCTCAAGTGAACTTCGGTTCCTTGGGCGTTTTTTTTTAATCAGGTGAAAACTTCCTGGCCTTATTTTTATATTTGAGTCGGATATAAAAAGTCTGACTTTTAAGAAAGGAGAATGAAATGAAAAAGTTTTTTGCTGTTCTGGCTACTGTAGCCTCTGCACTTATGATTTGTGCCTGCGCAAGCAGCGAATCCAAGCCTGATTATGATTCTACCCGTGCTAACGCTCAGTCTGCATATCAGGAATTGGATAACGACGCTGAATAATTATGAAGCAAATCCTGCTTTTGCCGCTGGCCCTGTGGCTTGTCTCCTGTTCCCTTTCGTCTGACGCAAAGACTTCTGCCTCGGATGTTTCCGCGGTCCGAAATTCCGCAAATGCCGCCTACTCCGATTTAGGTCAGACGTCGGGGCAGCCTTCGGCCCAAACTGCGAATCCGTCTGCGAATCCGTCTGCGAATCCGTCTGCAGATCAGGGGCAGGCCGCAATAAACGCACAGTCATCTGGAACGTGCCCTGATGACACGGACCTTCGTGGCGAGGGAATTGACGCCGATTACAATCAGGCTGTGGTTTTGGCTCAGAAGGCCATTGCCGCCCAGATCCAGTCGACAGTATCTGCCGCAACTCACACCAAGGTGTCTTCTACTGAAGATGCTGATGGTCACGAAATCATCAAGTCCAGTTTTGATATGGAGACCAAGGTCCTGGCTCATCTTGAAAATGCCCAGGATGCCAAGGTTGTCTTGAAGCAGCCGCACAATGGTAAGGTGAAGGTCGTTGCCTGCATGTCCCGAAACGATGCCATGAAACCCTTCCGCTTCAAGGCCGGCGTTCTTCAGGATTCCCTCCACTTGTATGCCAAGACTTATGAGGGGGCATCGCATCCCCTTCAGAAAAACAAGACTTACAAGTTGGGCCGTCAGGTGTATATCCGTTATGTAGCCAATCGGGAAATCCTCCGTAGTTTCGGGATGGTTGACGAAGCATCCTCTGCTGCCACCGATGCCGATTACGCCTACATGCACAATGATTTTTCCCAATTCCTTTCCACCTATGCCATGTACTTTGAGGCTCCCGAGAACGATGTGGAACGTTCCATTTTCTCGGTGGTTTCGCAGAACTTTAGCGTGGTCAGTGGACAGTGCAAGGGCGGCCTTGTCCTGAAGGCTGGCGTTCTTGACCAGAATTGTAAGGAAGGTAGCTTGGGTATCAAGTGCTCTGCGACTTTGACCCTTACCGGTTCTTCTTGTGAAGGTGAACGTTATTTTGAACTGCATGCCAGTGCTGCCGGTACCGGCAAGTACGATGAAGCCGAGGCCATGGATCGCCTGAACAAGAATATCGGCAAGGCTGAATGGTTTGCGGATTGGCGTCGCGAACTGAACCGCTGGAGAATGAAGTGAAATTAAAAAAATCATTGATTTTAGCTTTGTGCATCGTGTCTTTGGCTTTTGCCAAGTTCGCTCCCCAGCCCTCTGCGAATCCCTCTGCCAAATATGCCCCAGACGATGAATATGTGGAAGAGCCTGATGTACCGCCATCGGTAAGGCTGAAGATTCCTTCGGCCATTGCAGATTCCTTGCCCTGGTTTGCTGTACGCGAAGTGAGTGTCGCCAATACTCCTTTTACCAAGATGCACCTGACTAAGCTCGCCCAGAATAACGACCGTGTGGCCCTGGTCTACTTTGCCACCTGGTGTATTCCCTGCCGCGTGGGAGTCAAAAATCTGGCCGCCGCCGATGCCCTGTTGACCCAGAACAAGACCGAAGTTGTTCTTGTGAATATCGGTGAAACTGATGAAAAGGCTATTGCACGTTGGGTCGAAAAGTTGGGTGCTAGTCGATTTAAGGTCGTTGTGGACCCCTTCAAACGTATGACCGAGAATTTCGGCATCACCCGTTCCGGTGAAGAGATGTCTTTGCCCAAGACTCTGGTGGTGGATTCCAAGGTCAAACCGGTGAAACTCATTGGCAAGGAAGGCGGCGACTGGCCCCAGGTCCTTTGGACAAAGTAAATTAAAAGTTTGAGGTTAACATGTATCTGATTGTCGGTCTCGGAAATCCTGGAACTCAGTATTCTAACACCCACCACAATGCCGGTTTTATGGCTGTCGAAAAATTGGCTACTTCCGGTGACTGGAAATCTGAACACAAGGCACTGACCCAGAAGGTGGTTGTCGGTGGGCAGGAATGTCTGCTGGCCAAACCTCAGACCTATATGAATTTGTCTGGCGAGTCCGTTCAGGCTCTTATGACTTGGTATAAAATCAAGCCGGAACAGCTACTTGTTTTTAGTGATGATATTAATCTCGATGTGGGTCGCATCCGTTGCCGTGCCAACGGCAGTCATGGCGGTCAGAATGGCCTTCGTAATATCATCGAGAAAATTGGTGACAAGTTCCCCCGCATCCGCTTTGGTGTGGGTAAGTGCCCTCCCAAGTTTGACCTTTCCAACTGGGTCTTGGCGAAGTTCCCGCCCGAAGACCGCCCCGCTTTCGACGAGGCTCTCGAAAAAGTCAAACCTCTGGTGGAATGCTACTTCAAGTTCGGCATTGAAAAGTGCATGGAACGCTATAACGGCAAGTAATTCCTTTTGACGTGTCGCTCGGTTTTTTCTATCTTATCTTTGCAAAATAGAATGAGGTTCATTTATGAAAATTTTGCCTGAAGCTTTAACGTTTGATGACGTTCTTCTCGTTCCCGCAGCTTCCTCCGTTTTGCCGTCCCAGACAGACGTGAGCACTCAGCTTGCTCCGAACATTAAGCTCAACATCCCTGTGATCAGTGCTGCTATGGATACCGTTACTACGGCTCCCCTGGCAATCTCCATTGCTCTTCAGGGTGGTCTTGGCATTATTCACAAGAACATGAGCGTCGAAGAACAGGCCGAAGAAGTTCGCAAGGTCAAGCGCTGGCAGTCCGGTATCGTTAGCAATCCGGTGACCCTGGAAGCTGACCAGCCGGTTTCCGCTGCATTCGAAATGCGCGCTGCCCATAAGATTAGCGGTTTCCCCATTCTCAAGAATGGCAAGCTGGTGGGTATGCTCACTAGCCGCGACCTCCGCACCATCTCCGACTACAATGTGAAGATTGAAAAGGTGATGACCAAGAATCCGGTCACCGCAAGCCCGAAGATCAGCCTTGCCAAGGCTAAGGAACTCCTGGCCGAAAAGCGTATCGAAAAGCTCCCGCTGGTGGACAATGCAGGCAACCTCAAGGGCCTCATCACCATGACCGACATTCTGAAGCGCGAAAACAACCCCTCCGCAAGCCTGGACAAGAATGGCCAGTTGCTGGTGGGTGCTGCTGTCGGTACCTCTGCAAATACTCTGGAACGCGTTGCAGCCCTCGTTGACGCTGGCGTCGACCTGTTGGTGATCGACACCGCTCACGGCCATCACATCGGTGTCCGCAACATGGTGAAGACCGTCCGCAAGAAGTATCCGAAGCTCACCATCTGCGGTGGTAACGTTTGCACTCCGGAAGCTGTTACTGAACTTGCCAAGTGCGGTGCCAACATCGTTAAGGTTGGTATCGGTCCTGGCTCCATCTGTACCACCCGTATCGTGGCTGGCGTAGGTTACCCCCAGTTCTCCGCTGTTGTGGAATGCGGCAAGGCTGCACGCAAGGCTGGCGTCAAGATTATCGCTGACGGTGGTCTCAAGTTCTCTGGCGACATCGTGAAGGCTCTGGCCGCTGGCGGTCACGCCGTGATGATCGGTTCCATGTTCGCAGGTACCGAAGAAGCTCCGGGCGAAGTCATTCTCGCTGATGGCCGTAGCTTCAAGAGCTACCGCGGTATGGGCTCTCTGGGCGCCATGGCTGCAGGTTCTGCAGACCGTTACTTCCAGGGTGGCATCAAGGAACCCCGCAAGTTCGTTCCGGAAGGCATCGAAGGCCGCGTTCCTTACAAGGGACCGCTCCGCGATACCATTTACCAGATCATCGGTGGTATCCACTCCGCTATGGGTTACGCAGGTGCTGCAAACCTGAAGGAACTCTACGACAAGGCTACCTTCGTCCGTATCACTGGTGCAGGTCTCCGCGAATCTCATCCCCACGATGTGACCATCACCAAGGAAGCCCCGAACTACAGATCCGAAGGTTAATTTGGCCGCGGACTTTGGCCGCTCGCTAACCATTTGAAAATCCCGTTGCAGTTTTTAGCTGCAGCGGGATTTTTGTTTAGAAAGACTCTGTTTTGTTTGATGGGAAATTTTTTTATTATATTCAGAATAACGTATGAGGATTGGGTGAAAAGAATTTCTTTGTTTGGTATTGCGGCTTGTTTTGCCTTAGGGTTAGTCGCATGTGGTGATGATGGAAACAGCACAAACGCAGCTAATGAAGTGTCTAGTTCCTCGGAATCTATTATTTTGGAATCAAGTTCCTCAGACGAAATCACCAGTGGTTCCGCAAGCGGTAACACTACAAAGATTGCTTACACTCTCAAACCCTTTAAAGGTCCGCTGCCCAATCCTCATAAGGGCTTTACGCTCCTTACCGAAGGTGCCTGGAATTTCGTTCCCGAATTCAGGTACGGTCCCGATAAAAATGGCGCATGGGATTTGATTACCTACGGTTCCGGATATCAGCGTTGGGACAAGTTGAATCCCGGCAAGGGAGTTTACGATTGGTCCGAACTTGAAGATTTGCTGAACGTACTTCAGGAACATGGTCTGGGTTACGCTTTGCGAGTGTTCCCTTACTCTCCCTGGTACATCACGGGTAACGATACGCCCACAAGTGAATACGACTGGACTCCTGACTGGGTTTACGAAGAGGGAGCCAAGAAGGATTACGCCATCTTTCAGGATAATGGTGCCCGCGCCCAAGTTCCCAGATGGGATGATCCTGTCTACCTGAAGGCCGCCAAGGATTTCGCTACGGCTATGGCAGAAAAGTATGATGGGGATCCCCGCCTTGAATACATTGATGTCCGTACCTTTGGTGAATGGGGCGAATGGCACGTTTCCCATCTGGATGGTAGCGATATGCCGCCCTTAAAGGTTCAGAAGGAATTGCTGGACCATTACGCTTCTGTATTCAAGAAGACTCTGCTTGCCTTGCCTTCTGATGCCTATGGCGAAATTTACACCTATGCGTTAAGCCTTGGGATTACCAAGCGTGACGACGGCTTTATTGGAATTCCCGGTACTGCAGATTCCTTGGTGCGTGCCTACGAGGCAGGGCTTCCGACTATTGCAGAAAATATTGGCAGCTACGAAAGAATGCTGACCTTTGACGATCGTGAGTACAAAAAGTGGACTCCGGAACGTTGGGTTCACGAAATTACCACAGCTCATTTGACCTACTATGTGCTGGAACAGGAAAGCGATTGCGGATTTAAAATCTACAGTGAACACAAGGACTTGGCAGATTCCCTGACCCATGTGATCGGTTACAATTTCATGGTGCAGCAGGCTGAACTTCTGACGGTTACGGGTGACAAGGAAACTACAAATACATTGAATATCACCGTAAAGAACACGGGCATTGCTCCCTGCTTCTTTGATATTTATATGGTGGCAGAATTGGTCAACGGCGAAGGCGAAGTTCTTGAACAGCTGGGTAAAACCATCAAGGTTTCCAAGGGTACTTTCAAGGACGAAATGGTTCGTGATTTTACTTTTGCTAACTCAGTTCCTGCAAGGCTGACCAATGTGGCGGCGCTGCCGGGAGTTTCTGTGGCGCTCTCTATCTACGAAAGTGAAGAAGCTTTCAAAAGCGGAAAGAATCCTACCGTACGTTTCGATAACGACGGCCTGCAGGCAAACAATAAGCTGTTGCTGAAACCGTAATTTTGACGAGATGAAATTAGCCTGCACGAGTCTTCGTGGCAGGCTTTTTTTATAGGTTGATTTTGTCGGCTGTTCCTAGGTGTTGACGCCTTCTCCGGAACTGCGCAAATCTCGCATGGCCTGGCTTGCCATGTCATGAACTTCCTTTTGGCGAGGGAACTTGTGGTAGGGGAGAATTCCGATTTCCACGTTCTCCGGCTTGGGGTAGTTTTGAATATACTGGACGTTGGAGAGGAATACGATTTTTTCGAAGGTGCCCGCGCGGTTTTCAGAGCTCGCGCGATTTTTAGAGCTCGCGCGACATTCTGACGTACCGAACTTCTCCAGGACGTGGTCCATGGCCCTGTAAATCATCTGAAATTCCTTGGTGTTAAAGTCCGACGTAGTGTAGGTATCCACGATTTTCCCGCCAACGCCATCCTTGGAATCGGTGGCGAAGGTTTCGGCAATGTAGGCCCCGCCGCCGGCCCGTTCCTTGTGGCCGTAATCGCAGCTGCCGCCTACCCAGACGTATAAAGTGTCTTTTTCGAATTTCATTTTATGGTGCGAAAGATAAATAAATTGAATGTTTGTGCTATCTTTGAATTCATGAGGTTAGTGAGATTCGTTCTTTTTTGCTTATTGATAATCGGGTTGCCTTGTCTGGCTTCAGCCAAGTATGTGGCGGTGCTTGAGACTGTCTGCAATGACTCCACGGTCATGCCCTTTCAAGAAAGGCAGTTCATCACTAACGTGTTGCGTGCCGGGGCTGTTAAGGCCTTGCCTGCGGATTTCGGATTTACCATTATGACCCGGGATAATATCAATGCCATGTTGCCTCCCGATATGTCTATCGAGGATTGCGAGGGTAGCTGTCTGGTTGAAACGGGGCGCAACATTTCTGCCGACTATGTAGCTCAGGCTCGCGTAGGTCTCTATGGTGAAAAGTTCACCCTGACAGTTGAATTGTACGAAACGATTTCTAGTAAACTGGTTTCCAGCTTTACTGGCCGCGGTGTCGATGCCGAGGAACTGCTTGGAATTGTAGAGTCTCGAGCCCACGAATTTTTTTTGATTTGCCGTGGTAATGAACCATCTCCTTATCCGTTAGACGCACCCGTCGACGAATCCCCTAAACCCGTCGATGAATCCACTAATATAGCGCCCCCGGATTCCGCACCCGAATCGGTTGAGGATTCCGAACCCAAGATTCTCGTTCCCCGTCTGTACACTTATGCCGAGGATTCCTCCATGGTGGCCCAGAAGGCCGCTCAGGAAAAGGCTAGTGCCGCAAGGAAGGTGGCACCTGCCATGGCTGAATCCAATGTGCGAACCACCTTGATTGTCGTTTCGGCGGTAACCACCGTGATTGGTGTCGTGGGGGCATTTTTTGCCGACTATTACGCTGCCGATGCTTACGACAAGATTCCCGATAACAAGTACCAATATCGAGACAACTTGAACGACATCCGTCTGGCACAGAACCTGCGTACGGTGGGAATCATCATGGGTGCCGTTGGCGCTGTTGGCTTGGGTTTCAGTATTTTCTTTTAGGCGGTAAAGATGAACGTTAAATTTTTTGTTTTGTGCTGCCTACTTGTTTTGCCTTTTGTCGCCTGCACGGATTATGTGGGTGATTATGAAGATTTGTACGGCCACCTGGAAAACGAGTCGTCCTCTAGCTTCGATAAAAAAAGCTTTGTGGCCGAGGGGTACAGTAGTTCCAGTTCCAGCTACAGGTATAGCTCTGGAGCGAGCAGTTCTTCCTGGTACAGCAGTTCCTCCTGGAGGTATTCTCAGGAGTCATCCGTAAGTTCCTCTTCTAGTATTTCCATACCTTCGTCCTCCAGTTTCGTTTCTGGGTTCAAGGGCTCCTATGGAGTCATGGTGGATTCTCGAGACGACAAGGTTTATAGGACCGTTTCTATTGGCGACCAAGAGTGGATGGCCGAAAATTTAAGGTATACCGGGGTGGAGCACGAGTGCCGTGATGATAAACCGTCAAATTGCGATATTTATGGGGCTTACTATTGGACAACTTCTGTACAAATTTATAAGGTATGCCCGGAAGGGTGGGATGTGCCTACTTTGGGGCAGTGGGAACTTTTGGTGAATTATGCCAAGGCGAAGAAAGGTTCAATCTATTATGATGACGCCCTGAAGAGTGATACGTTGTGGTCTTTGAAACGGCAGGCCGACGTATATAATTCCCTGGGATTTGCCGCTCTCCCGTTGGGGATGGCTGATGATTGGGGTTCCCCGATGGGTATGAAAGCTCATTTTTGGACATCTTCGGCTGTTGGGACCTACGATTTAGATGATATGGATGTCTGGATCTATACCATCGAAAATACGGTTGAAGCCATGCTTTACCGGACCAAGGATATTAGGATGCCGGTTCGTTGCATTAAGAATGATATGCGGATGGGGCAAATGTTAGACGAACGAGACAGCACCATATATAAGACCGTAAAGATAGGAAGTCAAACTTGGATGGCCGAGAATCTGAATTACGAAGATCCCGATGGGGAAAGCTACTGCCGTGATTTCAACCTTGATTCTTGCCTCGTGTATGGTCGTCTATATAGCTGGAATGCTGCCCAGAAAGCCTGCCCGACAGGCTGGCGTCTTCCCGAGAAAATGGATTTTGAATCTCTTCTCGATACCGTCAAGGCTCATGCTGGCGATTTCGGGGTAGGCGAGGGTTTGATGGCTGTTGGCAAGTGGGGACGTCTGAATGCCCGTGATTTCTACGGCTTTAACGCCATACCCGCTGGGTTCCGTAGGCACGACATTTTCAGTAAGACGGATTATGCCCTGTTCTGGGGTTCTACGAATTCTGTTGCCGACGACGGAGAGACCAGTGCCCACGTTGGCCTGTATCTGAGCAATCAAAACAAGGACGTGAATTTGGATCCGTTTGCAGATGACCTGTATGAAGCCAGTGTCCGCTGCATAATGGAATAACTGTTTTTTGTCAAAAAATCCATAAGTATTTGTTTGTGGAGGGGTGATTGAGGCTGGCGAAATTATAAAATTTCGTCACGTTTCTGTATAAAATGAAAACCCCAGCTATGCTGGGGTGTTCAAGTAAAGCCTTCTGGCGATCATGAAAAAAGAAATCCTTTGGCTAAATTGATGGTGCGGTCTGCCAACTGCATCACAATAAAACCAAAGGATTAATATGAATAATAGAAATACAACTGCACATACAACGTGGAATTGCAAATATCACATTGTGTTTGCCCCAAAATTTAGAAGGAAGGTTTTCTACGGGGAACAGTTAGGCCTATTCGGAAAGAAATAACCCGTTTACGGGTAGCCGGGTAAGGACCATCGCAGGTGGCAGACTGCGTACGCGTGTTAGCGCGTGCCGTAACATAGGGCTTTGCCCGTCTATGAAGAACCACCGGCCGGTGGGTTCCTTTTTTCTGGTTTGATTTTTTATATTTGCGTCAACCAAAATATAGGGGTTAAAATATGAAAATCAAATTGTTCTGCTGCATGGCCGCTGTGGCCATGGCATTTACAGGCTGTGCCAAGAAACCCACATTCTTCGTTGATCCGGAATGGACCGAAAAGCCCACATCCGTAACCGTTGAATTCACCAAGCCCATGGTCGAAAATCAGGATGACGTGAAGGACGACCTGGAAGAATACGCCGACAATTTCAGCGCCTGGTTCAAGGCTGAATTGACCAAGGACTTGAATCTGGTCACCAAGAATTCCGTGGCTTTCGACGTTGTTGAAGTGAATGCAAGTGACCTGGTCCACGAAAAGGATAGCATCCAGACTGTGGAATTCAACATGATGAAGCCCATGGCCATGGATGGTGACGGCTACTATCTGGTTTTCTCCAATGTGAACTTCAGCCGTCGCGAAGATTCCTACGAAAACTGGGCATACATCCAGAATGTCTCTCAAAATGGTTACGGTGCTCCTGCTAACAACAGCATGGCAACCGCAGGCCCCACCATCGCGGATAACGGTCTGTGGCTTTACGCTGACTACGCTTATTATAGCGCCAAGACTGGTAACCGTGTCGCCTTTGGACATTGGAATATCAAGAGCAAGTTTGCCTACGCCATGACCAGGGGTGATTGGGAAAAATGCGTGTTGGCTCTCGTGAAAAAGACTCTTGCAAGAACTCCGGTGCTGAAGAAGTAATAGAATTTGCGGCGCAGTTTTAGTACTGCACGTGTTATTGAAAAAGACTTGTTCTGTATTGAACAAGTCTTTTCCTTACTTTGCGGCGGGATAAGTTAGCGGCGTGTTTTCAAGGATTTCTTCTATAGAAGTCTGGATTAATCGTTTCCAGCTGTCGCGCCCTAAGTTGCGGACATATTCTTCGTTGGTGTTGAATTCGCCGTAGCCAAGAATCTTTTGGGTTCTCGTGTCGTAGAAGGCGTATCGGCCTGACATGGATATGAAGTAATTGGTGGACGATGTTGTTGGGGTGCCCGCCGCTATATTATGGGTATAGTACGAGGTCCTTTGAGTTCGTCCAAACCAGAGATTGTTCAGAACGACGTAGATTTCGGCGTCGCTGTTAAATGTCTTGGGCTTGCCGACCGTGACGGGATTTTTCCCTAAGGTCACTTTTTCTTCTAGCATTTCTTCCTTAGAAATTCTTTCGGCAGTGAAGTCAACATGGTTGGAATAGAACTTCACATTTTCTTCGAGCTGCCTTGCAAACCATACCGTGAAGTTTTCATCTTCCACAAGGACATCATCTAGATCCTCTTGATTTTCTACAACTCCGGTAGAAAAAATAAATTTTGCTTTTGCCGGTTTATTGGTCCATTGGGAATCAACAAAAAAACGGGGGCTGGAACAGCCAACGAATAAAAATGCAGCTATGGCTGCACCCAGTAAAATCTTTAAGTTCATCTTCTTAACCCTTAAAAATGAAGCTCACATGAGCGGCGAGAAAGGTAGTAAATGCTTATGCATGTGAAGGTTGGGACAGATTTACATTAGCAATGATTTTGTCATTTGCTCTATGTAAGGGATGTTCAGGGGAAGATCCGTCGTCTCGGTGGTGGCGATAAAGTTTATTCCTGGAATGTAGCCAGCGGCAGCGTAGCTTCGTTGTTTTTCTATAGCGTTTCTGGCGTAATTGGGATTGTCCATCATGCCAAAATGTTCCCAGATGAATTCCTGACGGGTGCGCTTGTTTAAGCAGGTGAAGTCGGGATAGAATGTGACTGCCTTGCTTTGCATGAGGTCGGCGTCTTGATTGAGGGTGCGTCGGCGAATGTTGTTCGTCGGTGTTTCGGCGGTTATGCTTGACGTATCCCCGATGATTAATTCCAGCGGGGCTTCGTAACGAAACGGAATGTTGTGGCGGGCGAGGCATTCGGCGATAATCACCTCAGATTTGGAACGGACCCGTAATCCGCTATTAGTGAAATGTTCTGGAGTATCCTTTGCGAAAAATTTTCCACTGTATGGCTTGGCTTGCCATTGCGCTGCAAATTCCTCGTCGGTTAGGAGCAAAGGCGTTACGAATCTCCTTTTGGCTTCCGTAAGGTTTGTATGAACCGCAATGATGTCTTCGGGATGAAAATCCTTTAGGAATCGGGCTAGCGCCTTTTGTTGCCTTTCAATAATACGGTTGCATTTTTCGAGGTACTCTTTTTGCGCAAGTGATGAAATCAGCTTGGAGTCAGACTTTGGAATGTATTTTCCGTTAGTATCTCCTTTCGTTGTTATGTGATAGTATTGAGGAGTGCCCTTGTTGATGGCGATGCGTAAGGATCCTTGCTGTTTTTTGGCCTTGCTTCGGAAAATTCGCTGAGAAAGAGCGGATAGTTGAACAACGACATCTTCCAGGATGTTGCGAATTTGGGTAATTGGTGTTTTGACAAGATGATTTTGCATTTTTTACCTATAAATTGGAATGTATTTGGTGTATTATGGGTATAATTTGGGTCGGAACCTGGTTATTTGTAAAGATGTTTTTTTTTGAATTACCTATAACAGACTTGAATACTGGTTTTGTTATAGGTAGTGTAGGGCTTTTTTTCCTGATTTGGTTAAATTTTGTGTTAGTTTGTTTATAATTTTACCTATAAGAATTGAAAAGGATCATTTTTTATGGGTATAAATTCTGTTTAGTATCTTTTTTTCGTTGTAGAGAACCTCCTGAAACAAAAAAGGATCCACCCCGAGGGGCGAATCCTTAATAAATTATGTGTACTGCGCTTTTTAGAGGGGGCGACCCATGCAGGCTCTTTGTCCCGCGTAAACATGCAGGTGAGGCGAGCTGCTTGCGAAGGTCTGCGGCATTAATCGCGGCGCTTCCTCGTGCAGGCTCACTTTGCAAGCTTTTGACGCCTTTGGCGTCCGCTGCTGCGTTCGGTCATGCCGACAAATTTGCTTGTCGGCGCAACCCTCACTTTGCAAGCTTCTCAGTTGCAGCAGCGACGCTGAGCAGGTCGGCTTCCTGGAAGGGCTTGCCGATCCACTGCAGGCCAACGGGCAGGCCGCCAGCCATACCGCAAGGAACGCTTACGCCGGGGAGACCGGCCAGGTTCAGGCTAACGGTGTAGATGTCGCTCAAGTAAACGGCCATGGGGTCGCTTTCGTTCATGCCACATTTCAGCGGGAGACCCGGCATGGTGGGGCTGGCGATTACGTCGCATTCTTCGAAAGCCTTGTTGAAGTCGTCGGTAATGAGGCGACGGACCTTCTGAGCCTGAACGTAGTAGGCATCGTAGAAGCCTGCGGAAAGCACATAGCTACCCAGGAGGATACGGCGCTGCACTTCCTTACCGAAAGCTTCGCTGCGGCTCATGGAGTACAGGTCGATCAGCTTGCGGGCATCCTTGCTGCGGTAACCGTAGCGAACGCCGTCGTAGCGGGAAAGGTTGGAGCTAGCTTCTGCAGTTGCAATGATGTAGTAACTGGAAACTGCGTTGCCGATGTTGGGGAGGCTTACTTCCTTGATGGTGGCACCTTCGGCTTCCAGCTTCTTCAGCATGGCTTCGATGGCTGCCTTGCATTCAGGATCAAGACCTTCGGCGAAGTATTCCTTAGGAACGCCAATGACCTTGCCTTTCACGCCAGCGTCCAGCTTTGCAGTAAAGTCTTCTGCGGGGCGGGTGCTGGTGGTGTTGTCATGGGGGTCAACGCCAACAATAGCGTTCATCAAGATTGCTGCGTCCTTGACGGTAGAACCGAAGGGGCCGATCTGGTCCAGGGAGCTGGCGTAGGCCAACAGACCGTAACGGGAAACGCGGCCGTAGGTGGGCTTCAGACCCACGACGCCAGTGCAGGCGGCGGGCTGACGGATAGATCCACCAGTGTCGGAACCAAGTGCGCAGGCGACGGTACCGCTGGCAACAGCTACGGCAGAACCACCGGAGGAACCACCCGGAACGCGGGTTTCATCCAGAGGGTTCTTAACAGGACCGAAATAAGAGGTTTCATTGGAAGAACCCATGGCGAATTCGTCCATGTTGGTCTTACCGATGATGATGGCGCCTGCAGCTTCCAGCTTTTCGACAGCGGTAGCGGTGTAGGGGGCCACGAAATTTTCAAGAATTTTGGAAGCGGCGGTGGTGCGGGTTCCGACCAGGCACATATTGTCCTTGATGGCGACGGGGATGCCGTCAAGAGCACCCAGGGTCTTGCCTTCGGCGCGACGCTTGTCGGATTCAGCAGCCTTTTCCAAAGCACGTTCGTTGAGAACGGAAATGTAGGCGTTCAAATTCTTAGTAGCTTCGACCTTAGCCAGAGCTTCTTCAGTGAGCTTCACAGAAGTTGTGGCGCCGCTAGCCAATTGAGCTTGCAATTCTTCAATAGTAATCATTACCTTTCTCCGGACCATTTCATAATGTAGATGCCGACAACCATGCCGATGATGCTGGCGAAGTTAATCTTGAAGCCAACGCCAAAGGCAATCTTGATCATGTACAAGTCAAGAACCACGGGTTCCGGCTTGTCGGGAAAACCGATATTAAAGGGAAAAGCTGTAACAAACACGTTGTGAACGATATTGTTGTAACCACCCGCATTCATCAATTCACCGAGTTGACCGAACAGCACTCCCAGGCATTCTCCCAGGACACCGCCGATAATCAAGCCCAGTACAATAAAAAGCACGAGACGTGCAAATGTATTCTTATGACTCATGAGTTCAAATATAAAAAAAGGGGAGAGATAAGGGCAGCGAACAATGAAGAGTGAACAGTGAATAATTACGAATTACAAAATATGATATAACGTTAGGCGTCGTTGGCACGATAAAAAAACTCCCATCTACCTACTGTCTACTTCCTACTACCCAATCGACCAGTCAATGGGCTCCAGCCCTTTACTTTGCAGGTAGGCGTTTGCCTTGCTGAAGTGCTTACAACCAAAGAAACCGCGGTAGGCCGAAAGGGGGCTGGGGTGGGGTGCGGTCAAGATCAGATGCCCGCGGCCGGGAGCCACCAACTCCTGCTTCTTGATGGCGAAACTGCCCCACAAAAGGAACACCAGGTTTTCGCGGGTGGCCGAAAGCCTCTTGATGATGGTGTCAGTAAATTGCTGCCAACCGATTCCCGCGTGGCTTGCGGCCTGGTGGGCGCGAACTGTCAGGGATGCATTCAAAAGCAAGATCCCCTGCTGAGCCCAGGATTCCAGATTGCCATGGGGCGGCGGGTTGATTCCCAGGTCGTCGTGCAGTTCCTTGAAAATGTTGATCAGCGAAGGGGGCGGCTCGATTCCCATGGGTACAGAAAAGCAGAGGCCATGGGCCTGACCCGGGTTGTGGTACGGGTCCTGTCCGATGATAACGGCCTTGACCTTGTCTACAGGGCAGAAGTCCAGCGCTGCGAAAATTTTAGAGGCCGGCGGATACACCACATGCTGTTTGGCGCGTTCGTCTAAAAGCGTATTCTTAATTTGTTTGAAATAATCCTGCTCAAATTGGTCGCTGAGCAGGTTCAGCCAGGATTCTTCGAGTTTTACAGCCATAACTACTTGTGGAAATTAACGTTAAACCAGCCGGTCTTTCCGTCTGAGGATTTTGCGATGCCGCAGGCGACGGAACTGTACTTGGTACTGCTCATGTTGAGATAATGACCGATGTAGGAGTAGTCTTCCGATTTGTTGGGGTCGCGCTGGCCGCTTTCCACCAACTTCTTTTCGTTCCACATCATTTCTAGGTAGTAGTCCACGATTTTCTCTTCGGTTCCCATCCAGGAAAGTGAGATGTTGGGGCCGGAGTTCTGGGCAAATTCACCGCAGTCCCCGAAATGACCATGGGCCGAGTTTGCCTTAAGGTCGGCTGCGGCCTGTTCTTCGACACAAGTCTGCTTTGCTTCGGGGGCAAGAACTAGGGACGTCAGACCTTCTGAGGTGCGGTACTTGTTAATTACGTCTAGGCAGTAACTGCGCCAATCCGATGCTTCTGCAGTTTCACTGCTTGCCGGCGTGGAAGCCTGGCTGCTGGAGGAATTGCTTGTCAAGGATTCGCTGCTTGCCGGAACGGTCGTTGACTCGCTGCTTGCCGGGGTTGCGGAAGATCCGTTGTTGGATGAACTGCTTGCGCTAATATTTCCGTCTTCTTTTGGGGAACTGGAGGATGTTTCCGCAGACTGATAATTAGAACAGGATGAGGTTTCGTCTTGGACGGAAACGCTGGAGGAATCGTCACCGCAGGCAACGAACATCAATGCTGCAGAAACTGTAAAGATAGGGAAAAGCTTGAACATACAAGAAAAAATAATATAAGAACGCCGGAATGTCACAACAAACCTTCTCGCCGTGGGTCGTTCTGAACTTGTTTCAGAATCCCATGGTCGCACGAGACCCTGTGCTCCCTCTGGGTGACATTAGGCGTCATCGGCGCGATAATAAAAACTCATATCTGGTATCTCATATCTTGTATCTGATACCTAGCCATGAAAACATGGAAATGTTTTGTATAAAATGTAAAATCGGAGTTTTTTTTGTGACCATTGATAATTAAATATGGCTTTTCGGCCTATCCGACGGGTTTCTATAAAAGTTATGGAACCATTTTCACGGGGAATGGCGATTCGCTAAAAAATAAGCCTCCGAAGTTCAAAACTCCGGAGGTCTTTTTTAAACTCGTTCTGCCAGGATTGCGATTTTCTCGCCTTTGTGACGGGTGTAGAAAAGTATGGCTTCTTTCTTGCCCTTGGGCTTTAGCCTCTTGATTTCTTCGGTGGGGTCTACCTTTACACCGCGAAGCTTTAGGGTCAGCTTGCCGATGTTATGTCGCTTGAGCATATCGCGGACGGCGCTGGTGGCGATTTCGCAGTTGTCAAGAATCTTGAAGTTGGCAAAGGCGGGGGAGGGGAGCGGACTTTCGCTTGCCACGTAGGCGATGCCTTCTGAAATCAGGTGGGCGTCTGAGTTTGCGGCCTGGGCCACGCTTCCAAAAAGGTGGCTGCGGATCAGCAGTGCCGTCGGTTCTGCCAGGTATTCCGAAACTTCGCCGACGGGCAAGTCGCTTTCGCTGGTGGCGTTGCGGAAACTTCTTTCGCAGCCGGGCAGATCGTGTTCGGCGTCCTTGTTGGAGGCTGCCTGTATCTCGGTTAGCGTTCCCTGCCAGATTGCATCCGTACCATCTGCGGCTTTTACAACCTCGCCATTTTTATCCACCATGATGGCCCGAACTTTTCCGGGGTTCTTTGCCAATGCGCCAAACAGCACCAGCAATTCGCGGCAGTCGGCGTGGCTTCCTAGGTAAACCAGTTCTGCATCCTGGGGAATTTCGTTGGTGGGGTAGCCGGGAGGAAGTTTTGCCATGCCGCCCTTGTAGTGCCTTGAAATTTCAAGAACCTCTTCGAAGGTGGGGGTGAGATTGCGGAGGTCACGCTGGTTTTCGCCTTCTACGGCACGACGGGCAGGGTCGATGGTAAAGAAGTCTGCTTTTTCTTGTGCGGGGGAGTCGCCATTTTTGCGGGCGATTTCTCGAACGTCCCCGGAGATCGTCGAACTGGATTCGCCGCGGAAATTTTCTGTGTTGTAGGCGTACATCTGCAGACGGTCGGGGTCCAGGTCTACGCCAGTCACTTTGAAATTCTGGGGGATAAAGAAACTGTCGCCGCCCATGCCGCAGCAGAGGTCGTGTACCCGCGGGCTTTCGCCAATGTTTTCGGCTCCCGCTTGCCACAGGTTTGCCTTGTAACGGCCGATATCCTGGGCGGTACTCTGTTCCAAAGCTAGGCGGTCGCATAGCAAAAAGGCGTCGTTGCCTGATTTCTTGCCGGCTTCGCCAAAAAACTTTTCACGAAATTTGGGGACCAACATCATGTAGTCCATGATGGCGGCCCGTTCTTCATTGCTGTATCCGGCCTTGTTCAGTGCTGTAGAAATTTGCAGGGCATCCATCTTCTTCTTGATGGCGCTGAGGATGAATTCTTGTACGGCAGGGGATATGAGCAGGTCGGAATAAAGCATTGTTGCAAATTTAGCTTTTGTTGAAAGGGATTTGTGCTAGAAAAATGTTTTTAAAAGTAATCTAAAAGTATTGAAAAGTTGTTGATATGTAGTAAAAAAGTAATCGTTGACACCCTCGCAACGAATGTTAAGATTTTTTATCTTTGTCGCCAGATTTGATTCAGTGGGATTGGTGAGTCAAATTTATTGTTTTGGTAGTTGGATTCCCAATCTTAGGTAAGTGTATGAATGTACATGAGAAAATGAAAGCATTTGATGCTTTTCAGTTTTTCGGCCAGTTCACCTTTAACCGATTCTTTAAACAAGATAAGGCTAACAGGTTTAATGATCAATACAAAGCCGTCGTTGCCCCCCAGGGGCGCGATGGAGGTTCCAGTCGGTATCGCTTTGATGCTTTCTGGGGATCTCGCCCTTACGATATGGGCGTTGTCTCTAGGGATATCGATGGAAACCTGGTTGCTCCGACGTGTGTTACTTTGTCGGAAAGTGGCGCCAGCCTAAGATATATGCAGCTTGATAACGGATCTGTAGACGTAAGGCTTTACCCTGCAAGAACGGATACCGATCGGGCCGATTCCGTACAGTTTATCCGATTGGGCTTGTATAAGAATCCCAGAATGCTTTTGAACAGTACAATCCTGCGCAAACATTGGAATGCCATGTACACGGTCATGGAAAACACGTCTATCTTGGGCAGCCCTTCCTTGGTATCTCAGGCAAAGATGTTCTGGTTGCTCCATGGCAAGGTATACTACAAGGATGGTTCCCTCCGTGCGCCCAGGGATCTTGTTTATCTCAAGAAGGTCCTTAACTACGTTTCGACGATTGTGTTTTGCGCCATGACGTTGAAAGTGGTTCTGTAAAACGATAAACTGCTGACTTTTTACCAACAGTTAACGAATGTTGCCCCGTAAAAAGGGTAAATTTAACTGTATGGGAAAGATTAAGGGTATTATTGGGTTTGCTGCACTGGCTTTGATCGGGTGCGGCGGCAGTTCCACTGAGGCGTTGCCTGATGAATTGGGCAATGAACCTTTGCCGGAAAGTTCTTTTGAGGTTCTTCCAGAAAGTTCAGCTGACGATTTTTTGACCAGTAGTTTTGTTGACGTGTCCGTCAGCAGTTCTGCCGACGAAATTCCTCTGAGTTACTCGGATGAACCTTCTGTAAGCAGTTCTTCAGACGGACCCATCTGCAGTTCCGCAGACGAACCTATCAGCAGTTCTTTGGATGAACCTACCAGCAGTTCTTTGGACGAACCGCTTCCCGGTTCTTCTTCCAGTTTGCGTTCTCATCCCGAGTATTCCAAAATCCTTGGTGCCGATGTTTCCCAGATGCAGGAATATGAAGCCAAGGGTATCCGTGTTTTGGATGTGGATGGAACGCCCAAGGATATTTTTGATTTGCTCTGGGATCACGGTTTCAATTATATCCGCCTAAAGACTTTTGTGGGCCCCAGCGCCAGGTATGGCTATGCCGCTCCGGGTTGCAATCAGGGGACTGGTGAATTCCCCCAAAATGTGGAAGCGTTTGGCGACAAGGATCATGTGGTGGCTTACGCAAAGCGGGCCAAGGCGGCGGGTTTCAAGCTGCTGCTGGATTTCCATTATAGCGACAACTGGGCCGATCCGGGCAAGCAGATTATTCCGGAACGTTGGCGTGGTGTAAGAACTTCTGACGCCATGGCCGATTCCGTTTATGCTTACACCAAGGATGTTCTGTTGGCTTTGCAGGCTGCAGGTGCCTTGCCCGAAATGGTGCAGGTGGGTAACGAAATTACCAACGGCATGCTCCGCGAAATTCCCAAGAGCAATACGGGTTGCTGGGGCAATAACGTTCAGGCGGCCGATGGGGCCGTTAGCGGTGTCATGAGCAATGCAACAGGAATCGCCAATACGGCGAAATATCTGGCCGCAGGTTCCCGGGCTGTCAAGGAGATTTCGAACAACATAAAAGTTGTATTCCATATCGAAAGTCCCCACAAGACAAATACCGTAGATTGGTGGATGTCTTCGATCATCAAGAATTCCAAGGTGTCGCCGGATGTAATGGCTTTCTCCGCCTACTCCGCTTACGAGCATGGCAATCCCGATTCCTGGAAAAACTTGATGACCAACTTGGGCAAGACTTACACGAATCTGGAATTTCTTATTGCCGAATACAATGGTTCCTCAACGCCTGATAATTACGGCTTTGACGGATCCCGTGTAAAGACCCATCAGGTGATGGAACAGGTGCCCCGCGCTCTGGGCGCATTCATCTGGGAGCCGGAACGTTCCGGTGCCTGGGGCACTGCGTTGTTTGACTGGGTGGGCGGCGATTTGAAGGCCAACAAGCGGGCTTTTGACGAATACGAAGTTCTTTTTTAGAGCGGTCTCCTCTTGATTACACCAAATATTCAAGGGGAGATTTTCTACATTCTTCTATATGAAGATTGAAGATTGGCGTAATCGTATTGATGAATTGAACGGAGAGCTGATTGCTCTTCTGAATAAGCGTGCCACCTATGCAACCGAGATTGGCAAACTGAAAAAGGAATTGGGCTTGCCCGTTCTGGATGCTTCTCGTGAACAGGCCGTTTTGGACCGTGTGGGCTCTATGACCGAAGGCCCCCTTTCTTCTGATTCCATCAAGAGAATCTTCCAGGTGATTATGGAAGAGACCCGCAAGGTTGAGGACTAAAAAATGCAACGCATTACTCTCGTTGGTTTTGGTTTGCTGGCCAGTTCCGTTGCCGCAGCCATTAAGCAGGCGAAGTTGCCCACTATCGTTCGTGCCGTCAGTTCCCCCTCTACTTTGGAACGCGCCCGCGAAGTAAAGTTGGCCGATGAATTTTTCGGTTACGATGATACCGCATCCTGGGCCGAAGGCTCTGACTTGATTTTGCTGTGCAGCCCCATTCTTCACATTCTGAAGACTATCGACGCTCTTTCTAAGGTGCAGTTGCCGGCCGGCCATAAGAAGATTCTGGTCAGCGACATTGGCAGCACCAAGGTTGAAATTTGCAAGGCGGGTGCCAAGCTGCCTGAACCTTTCTGTTTTGTGGGAAGTCACCCCATGGCCGGTTCCGAGAAGCGCACCATGGAATATAATGATCCCAGCATTTTCGAGAACGCATACTGGTTTGTGTGTCCGCCCGATGGTGTCGAAGAATCCGCCTATGCCGACTTGCTTCAGCTGATTTCTTTTGTGGGTGCCCATTCCGTTGTGTTCCCGCCGGAACATCACGACCGTACCATGGCCTGGGTTAGCCATATGCCCCAGATGCTCAGCTCCACATTGGCTGCCAGCATGCCGGAACGTCTGCTCAAGTACAACTACCAGCATTACGCCGGACGCGCCTTTAGGGACATGACCCGTATTGCAGCCAGCGGCTGGAACATGTGGCATGACATCGCCGTTACCAACCGCAACGAAACGGCGCTTGCCCTCCGCGAAGTCCGCGACGGCCTCGACAAGACTATCGCCGCCATGGATAGCTTGCAGGTGGTTTCTGACGGAACTCCCGCCGCTGCCGACTGCTCCGAAAATCTGGAGTCCATCTTTAAGGCCGGAAACGATGGTCGCGCCAGCCTGTTTGCTCCTGGCCGCAATGCTGCCGCCGCCTTCTCCGAAATTACGGTTCCCCTGAAGGATGAACCCGGTGCCTTGCTCAGCGTGTTGAAGCCCTTGGCCGAATGGGGGCTGAATATCCGCGATATCGAACTGATGAAAGTCCGCGAAAACGTGGCCGGTACTTTGCTTCTGGCTTTCAAGACGCCCGACGAAGCCCGCCGCGCTATTCAAATTCTTACCGCCTTGGATTACGACGTTAAGGAACGCTAATGGAATTTTTGCTGAACCCCGACCGCGAGCGCATGGAGCTCACTCTGGTGATGGCCCTCTTGGTAAATGGCCGTACCGTTCTGGAAGACTTCGCCTGGGCCGCAGGCTCCGAAAAATTTGCACAAGCCCTTAAGGAATTCGGACTGAACTACGAACAGCAGGGCCACCAGCTGGTTCTTGAAGGCAAGGGCTTTCAGTACAGTCTGCCCTCCATGCTGCCTATGGATTTTGCCGAAGACGCCAACGTTCTTCTTTGGACGTTAGCTTCTAAGGATGCAGAACAGATTTACACCTTTGCTGCCGAAGCTGACGAGGCCGGTATTGCCCAGGTGGCTTCTGCCAAGGAAACGCTGCAGAAGTATTTCAAGGTAAAGCCCGTTACCGATGAACCCGCCAAGTTCGTATTCACCTTCTGCGCCGACGAAATTGTAGCCAAGAAGGATTCCCTGGGGAATTTTACTTACCCCATGCGCAACCGCTTGCTGCTTCGCGCCTTGATCCGCAACGACTATACCACTTTCGAAGAAAAGGGTACGGTTCACGATCAGTGGACCAAGATGCTCATGTACTTTGGCGTGAACCTGAAGTACGAAACCCGCGGCATGGAACAGCTGACCGAACTGGAACGTCGTATGATGATGGCCCGCGGTCAGAAGATTGAACGCACCCAGTTTACGGAACTTTCCGAGACCAAGGTGATTACGGGTCGCGATTATTTTGTGCCCGGCGATTCCACCGAGGCCATTGCCTTTATTTTGCTGGCGACTATTGGTACGCTCCCCAAGAACACGCAAATTGTTTTGAAGAACGTGGAATTGAATTCGTCTCGCGCCGGGGCATTGACCTGCCTGAAACGCATGGGCGCAAGCTACGAAGTGACCAGCCGTCGCGAACGTTATGGTGACGTGTACGGTGACATCGAAATCTTTACGCTGGCTTCTGGCAAGCGCTTGCAGGGACGTCGTTTTTCTGAAGATGTGATTGCCACGGGGCTTGAGGAATTTCCCTTCTTGGCGGTGGCGGCTTGCTATGCCGAAGGCGAAACCATTTTGCGTCTGCCTAAGGAAGTCCGCAAGCAGATGCGCCCCGTTAACGAAAAGCTGGCTGAAAACCTCCGTAAGACCGGTGCCGAAGTTGGCGTTTACGATGACGGCCTGGTAATCCGCGGTCTAGAAACCATCGTGAACGGTTCTGACTTTGACGGCGGAGACGTTCCTCAGAATGGCTTGGCCTTGAGCGTTCTTTCGCTGGCCTTGCAGAACGATGAACCGGTGGCTAATAGCGACGTGATTGAAACGGCTTATCCTGGCGTTCTCGAAAAGTTGAACCGCGTTATCGAAGAAGCTAACAAGAAGCCTGAGGCAGAAACCAAGTAAGGTGTTTTATGTTCAAGACTATCGGCATTATCGCTTGGAAAGAAAAGAGTACGGACCTGGCTCTTGCGCTGAAGCAGATTCACGCATGGGGGAGTGAACACCCCGAAGTCAAGTTCCTGGCTCTTGAAAACCTGAAGGAACTGGTTCGCGCTCCTGTAAAGGTTGTTTCTGAAAAGGCCTTGCTGAAGTCCGACTTGCTTTTGGCCATTGGCGGTGACGGTACCGTGCTTTCGGCGGCCCATATGGCTCTTGGTCATAACATTCCCATTCTGGGTGTGAACGCTGGCCGCGTCGGGTTCCTTGCCGAGACCCGCGTCAAATGCCTTTCCCAGACCCTGGATGACTTGCTGGCCGGGGTGTATTCTACCCGCGACCGCATGATGATCGACGCTTCTGTGTATCACGGTAAGAAGTGCATTGCCAAGCAAACCGTCTTGAACGAAGTCCATTTCCGCGCCCACGCTCCCGAACGTATGGTGAATGTGAACGTGGAATACAATGGTACCGACTATACGGAATACTGGGCCGACTCCCTGCTGGTTTCGACTCCCACAGGCTCCACTGCATACAACCTTGCGGCAGGTGGCCCCATTATCCATCCGGCCACATATGCCGTGGTGCTGACTCCTGTGGCTCCCGGTAGCCTTTCGGTACGTCCGCTGGTCATGTCTCTTACAGATAAAAAACTGGTGCTGCGTCCGGCCGCAGGCAAGACCCTGGACTTGGTTTTCGATGGCCGCACCTGTATTCCCCTGGAACCGGATGATTATGTCGTTCTGACTCAGAGCAAATCCTTTACCACCTTCCTCCGCATGCGTCATACGGGTTTCGTGGGCGCTCTCCGCGAAAAGCTGGGTTGGACAGGCTCTCCCAAGAAAGCCTAAGGTTTTTCTAGATAAATAAAATTTTCCTACCGCTTTTCTATATTTATGCATATGAGTGAATCTTTGCATAATGGTAGTCTTTGCCCGGTTGTTCCCCAGACTTTTAATAAGGATTATGGGGATCAAGGTTTTTTGCTTGAGAATGGCAAGACTCTTCCTGCTTTGGAAATTCGTTACGAAACTTACGGCAAGTTGAATGCCGAAAAGAATAATACCGTTTGGGTCACCTCTCCGCTGACCGCCGATGCCCACGTGGCCGGTTATTATTCCCCCGAAGATAAGAAGCCCGGTTGGTGGGATGCTCTCATTGGCCCGGGTAAGCCTGTGGATACGGATCGTTTCTTTGTTGTGTGCAGCAACATTCTGGGTGGCTGCAAGGGCTCCACTGGCCCCGCAAGTATCAATCCTCGCACCGGCAAGCCCTACGGCAGCACTTTCCCCACCATTACCATCGGCGACATGGTCCACGCCCAGAAGGAACTGGCTGACTATTTGGGAGTCAAGGAACTTTACTGCGTCATTGGCGGTTCCATGGGTGGCTTCCAGGCCATGAAGTGGGCGATCTACTATCCTGAACTGGTAAAGCGTTGTGTTCTGATTGCAACGTCTCCCCGTTTTAGCAGCCAGGCTCTCGGTTTTGAAATTGTGGCCCGCGACGTGATTACCCAGGACCCCAATTACAACAATGGCGATTATTATGAATCCGCTCACCCGGACGTCGGACTTTCCAATGCCCGCAAGCTGGCTCACATTACCTACCTCAGTGCCGTAGGAATGGAAAAGAAGTTCAAGCGCGCCCAGGATCATGAGCACAAGAATCACGCCATTACTTACAGCACTCCCTTTGACCTGGATCTGCCGCTGGAAAGCTACCTGCGCTACCAGGGTGCGAAGTTTGTGGACCGCTTCGATGCCAACAGCTACCTGCATATTGCCCATGCAACCGATAGCTTCGACCTGGAAACGGAATACGGTTCCCTGGAAAAGGCTTTTGAGAATGTGCAGGCCGAAGTGCTGAACGTGAACCTTTCTACGGACTGGTTGTTCCCGCCCCACGAATCCCGCCGTATTACGAGCGCCTTGCTGAACGATCGCAAGGTCGTGACTAGCCTTGAATTGGATACGCTGTTCGGTCACGATGGCTTCCTCATCGAAGATGAAGATCTGGGCAAGGCTGTAGGCCGATTCCTGGATAGCAAGTATGGAGCCTTGACTGGCAAGCAGACCATTCCTGTTTTCCACGACCAGAAGGATTTTGAACTGCTGGGTTCCATGGTCAAGGAAAATAGCCGCGTGCTGGACCTTGGTTGCGGTAGCGGCGACTTGATCGATTACCTCCGCCGTACCAAGAATGTGATTGGCCTTGGTATCGAAAAGCGCATGAAGGACATTATGGACTGTCTGGAAAACGACGTCCCCGTGGTCCAGCGCGATTTGGATGAACGCGGTATTTCTGATATTGAAAGCGACAGCTATGACTACGCCATTATCAACCGCACCATCCAGGAAATTCGCGACCCGGTGGCCTTGCTCAGCGAAATCCTCCGCGTGGCCAAGCGCGTTATCGTGACTTTCCCCAATTTCGGTCATTGGTCTGCCCGCGGTTCCCTGATGCTCCACGGTCGTATGCCCAAGTCCAAGGAACTGCCTTACGAATGGTACAACACACCCAACATTCGTTTGCTCACCGTTAAGGATTTCTACACCCTTTGCGAAAAGGAAGGCCTTAAGATCGAGAAGATGGCGTTCCAGAATGAACAGTGCCTTAGCAAGTTCCTGACCGCCGTTGGCCTCAAGAACTTCGGCGCCGAACACGTAATTGCAATGGTAAGTAAGCAGTGAGTTGTGAGGCGTGAGTTCTGAGCTGGAGAATGGCGCCGTAGGCGCAAAATTATAAAAACGCGTAAGCGTCAATTGTTTAACCTCAAAGCGAGCTGTGCGAGCGACCTCTTTCCTGAAAGTGCGAAGCACGAGCTCGGTACTAATTATGGCTATTTTATCGATGACTGGTTTTGGCAAGAGTGAGTCCATGTTCCAGGGCGCACCTTGTGTGATTGAAGTTCGTAGCGTGAATAACCGTTTTTTGGACATCAGCTGCAAACTTCCCAAGAACTTGGCTTATCTTGAAAATTCCTTCAAGAATCAGATCAAGGAAAAGCTGGTTCGCGGTTCTGTGATCTTTAGCGTTACTCTTGGTGCAGGCACTGGCGGTAATGTTCCCGTTTCCTACAACGAACAGGCCATTGCGAAGTTTGTGGAAATCACAAAGGCAATGCAGACCAAATTTGGAATTGCCGGTGATATCAAACTGGAAAACATCATGGCCCTGCCTGAAGTTCTGCAGTTTACCGACAGCGGTGCCGATACCGAAGCTCTTGAAAAGCACTTGGCCGACGAACTGAACAAGGCCCTGGACAAGGTGAACGAAATGCGTGCCAAGGAAGGTGCTAACCTGGCAGCCGACTTGACAAACCGCGTGGACCATCTGAATGCCGTTCTCGAAAAGGTTGAAGTGCTGGATCCCAAGCGCATCGAAAACTGGAAGGTCAAGTTCCGCGACCGCATCAACGTGCTTCTGAAGGATTCCGAAATCGACGAAGTCCGTCTGCTGCAGGAAGCCTGCATCATGGCAGACAAGTTGGACATCAAGGAAGAAATCACCCGCTTCAAGAGTCATAACAAGTTGTTCCTGAACGCCCTCAAGGAAGGTGGCGCCCAGGGAAAGAACCTTGGCTTTATCCTTCAGGAAATGGGCCGCGAAGCAAACACTTTGGGGACCAAGTGCCAGGATGCTGAAATTGCCGCTCTCGCTATTGAACTGAAGAACGAAGTGGAATGCATCCGCGAACAGTCTCTCAATATCGCCTAAGCAGAACATTTTTTGAGCAAAATAGAGCTTCAGGAGTGATCCTGAAGTTTTTTTTACTATAAATTATGGGAAATTTGCGGGTTATCTTCCCCAAAATTGAATTCCTGTTCTATATTTAAGAACGAAGAAGGAACAAGTTGCGTCGTATGACGTTTTTAGACTAAGTTCAAAAGATTTTTTGCTAAATGATTGCATTAAAGAGCTCCTCCTAACCCCCCTGGGTTGGATACCGTAAGGTGTCCAACCCTTTTTTGTTTGCGGTACTTACTGCTTTTTACACACTTTATTTTTTTATTTGGATTCAACTCTGTAATTTTTTAGTAATAAGAATTAAATTTTATCCGTGTTTTGGTTTTAAGCACCATCAAATTCATGAGGATTCTGTGAAATATATCCCCACGATTCGTTCTGCGTTGACCGCCGGCGCGTTCTCTCTGACCGCAATGCTTTTTTCCGCCTGCCTTGATACAACAGAAGTTGTTGAAACGGTGGATCCCGAAACCATTCCCGTTTCTCGAGTGGACACCTTGGTCATCAGGGACACCCTTGTTGTCAAGGAAATGCCTGGCGAAACCTTGAAAGATACGTTGGTCGTCAAGGACACTTTAGTTGTAAATGATACCTTAGTCGTTAAGGACACTCTTGTTGTAAAGGATACCCTTGTCAATAACGATACTCTGGTGGTTGCATCCGACACATTGGTGGTTTACGACACCTTGGTTCGGCTGGATTCCGTTTTCCATGTGGATACCCTTTATCAGCTGGATACCTTGGTGGTTCTGGATTCCATTTTTAGCAAGGATACCATCTATTCCATTGACACTGTTGTCCAGAAGGATACACTTTATGTAAAGGCTCAGGCTCCCATGGCGTATTTTGTTCGCGTCGAGGACGTTCTTGAAAGCCTGAAGGATAATGAAAAGGCAACCTTGATCTTGCGCCACGCCGAACGAGGCAATGACTATTCTGCGTCGGGTGGTCTGAACGATAACGGCATGAATCAGTCTCGAGAATTTGGTCAAAAACTGAAGAACTTTACGGACGTCCATTTCTATAATACCGAGATCAAACGTTCCTATGAAACTTGTGCCTACATTGCTGAGGGGATGGGCTTGTCTTCCTTCGAAAACGACACCTTGGCTGAATTGAAGGATTCCTGGCTGATCAAGGATGAGGAACTGTATGTGCAGAAGAAAGGCGATGTCAGCAGTTGGATTGTCTTCTCTCGCTGGGCCTATTCCGGGGGCTACACGGGCGTGTTCTACGATCTCAACGAAAAGATGGTGGAACTGCAGAATTTGCTGGCCGGGGATTACGATAGCATGAGCAAGCTGAACGTGGCCATTTCCCATGACCTGCTGGTGGTTCCTCTGGTGGCATGGGCTACAGATCGACAGCTGAATTTGCGTTTTTATGAAACCCAAAGCAATAAGCAGTGGATTAATTACCTGGCTGGTGTCGCCTTTATAGTCAACGACAAGAATGAGGTCCGCGTTATTCCCGTTTGCGGCAGGAGCAAGGGGACCATGGAATAGCTGGTTTCTTTTGTGAACAAAATTACTTGATGAAATTGCCCTTTTCTTTAAAGAAAAGGGTATTTTTTATAAAAACTTTAACAGGGATTGGGTCCTAATGGAAAATTTCAACTTTTATAGTCCTACGGAATTTGTATTTGGCCGCGACCGCGAAAATGAATGCGGTGCATTGGTAAAAAAGCATGGCGGCTCCAAGGTCTTGCTTCATTTCGGTGGCGGTTCTGCCGTTCGTTCCGGATTGATTGACCGCGTTAAGGCAAGCCTCGATGCCGCAGGCGTTCCTTTCGTAGAACTGGGTGGAGTTCACCCTAATCCGCTGGATACCAAGGTCTACGAAGGCATTGAAATTTGCCGCAAGGAAGGAATTGACTTTATTCTCGCTGTAGGTGGCGGATCTTCTATCGATAGCGCCAAGGCTATTGCCATGGGCGTTCCCTACGAAGGGGACTTCTGGGATTTCTATTGCGGAAAGGCCGCTCCGGCTGTTGCCTTGCCGGTGGGTACAGTGCTGACCATTGCCGCTGCAGGTTCCGAAGGTTCCGGCGACTCCGTCATAACCAAGGAAGATGGCATGCTGAAGCGCGGTGCCGGTGGCGATTGCATCCGTCCCCGTTTTTCTGTGCTGAACCCGGCTCTCACTTGCACATTGCCGGCCTATCAGACTGCCTGCGGTGCAACCGATATCATGGCTCACGTTTTTGAACGTTACTTCACCAACACTACCGAAGTGGAAGTTACCGACCGTCTTTGCGAAGCGGTTCTCATGACCATGGTGAAGGAAACTCCCCGCGTTATTGCTGACCCCAACAACTACGAAGCCCGCGCCAACATCATGTGGGCAGGCATGGTGGCTCATAACAATATCGTCGGTGTTGGCCGCGGTCAGGACTGGAACAGCCACGCCATCGAACATGAACTTTCTGGCATGTATGACTGCGCCCACGGTGCAGGTCTTGCTGTCATTATGCCCTCCTGGATGGAATACGTCATGGACCACAATGTGATGCGTTTCTGCCAGATGGCTACTCGCGTATTCGGCTGCGCCATGAATTTCGAAAAGCCCGAAGAAACGGCTCGCGCAGGTATTCGCGCATTCCGCAGTTTCCTCAAGAGCATCGGCATGCCCATCAACTTTGCTGAACTTGGCGCCAAGGAAGAAGACATTCCCGAAATGGTGCGTAAGCTGAATCCGGGTAATGGCTGGGGCTTTAAGCCGCTGAATGCCGACGACGTGACTAAGGTTTATCAGATTGCCGCCAAGGCAACAGTTTAATTTAGCTGTGAGGTATGAGGTCGGCACTTCGTGCCTAGAGGTATGAGGCAAATTTTCTCCATAGATACCTCATACCCCAAAGCTCCCCTGTAAGGGGAGCGACCTCTCACCTGAACTTTAACAAACTCATATTATGCGTGCACTTTTTATTGGCGGAACGGGGACCATCAGCATGGCCATTACTCGCCTGGCTGTAGAACTGGGATGGGAAATCTATTTGCTGAATCGCGGAAATAGAAACGCCGCGGATTTGCCTATGGCTGTGTTGGCGGACGGAACTCCCGCAATAAAGCAGATTACCGCTGACATTTACGATGAAGCTGAAGTGGCTTCTAAAATTGCGGACTTGCAGTTCGATGTGGTTTGCGATTTTATTGCCTTCCATTACAGCGCCCTGGAACGTGACTACCGACTGTTCAAGAACAAGACCAAGCAGTTCATGTACATCAGTTCCGCCAGTGCCTACCAGAAGCCTCTTTCTGACTACCGCATTAACGAGGGAACTCCCTTGGCTAATCCTTACTGGGAATACTCCCGTAACAAGATTGCGGGGGAGGAGTACCTGATGAAAATGTACCGCGAAGAAGGTTTCCCCATTACCATCGTGCGCCCCAGCCATACCTACGACGAACGCAAGATTCCTCTGGGCGTTCACGGCAAGAAGGGAAGCTGGCAGGTGGCCAAGCGCATACTTGAAGGTAAACCTGTAATTATTCACGGAGACGGAACCAGCCTCTGGACCATGACCCACAACAGCGATTTCGCCAAGGGCTTCGTGGGACTGATGGGAAACATTCACGCCATCGGCGAAAGCTTCCAGATTACCAGCGATGAAACCGTCACTTGGAATCAGGTGTACCAGAGCATTGCCAATGTGCTGGGCGTAGAACTGAAGGCGGTCCATGTGGCATCTGAGTTCCTGGCCGCTGTGGGGGACCCGTTTGGCTATGACTTTACGGGAAGCCTCCTTGGTGACAAGGCCAATTCCGTGGTTTTCGACAATTCCAAACTGAAGAAGGCTGTGCCTGGTTTCTGCGCCACCACACGCTTTGATCAGGGAATCCGCAAGACCATCGAGAATGTACTGACCCATCCGGAATTGCAGGAAGAGGACCCGGAATTCGACGAATGGTGCGACAAGGTAATTGAGGCTATGGAACGGACGAAGAAAAGCATATTGCAAAGCAAGTCCTAGCCGCGCCAAGGGTTGGCATGCCCGTTTAAGCGAATATTTTACTATATTTGAGATACCTTGAGAGGAGGTCTTCAACTCTCTGGGTCCCCCAACGGGGGTGCTTTCTGTCCTTTGGACAGTAGCACCTGCGGCTCGGTCATGAAAATGAACAAGTTCATTTTCGCGACACTCACCTGGGGGTGCTTTGGTTTCGACAGGGTTACTGAAGTGTTAGTTGCAAGCCGGGGTCTCAGACGAGGGCACCCGTAAAAAAGTCTGAAAAAAAATAAGTGCTGAAGAAAACTACGCACTCGCAGCCTAATTAGCGGCTACGCCGGGCCTCGACTCACTCCCATTGGGTAGTACGTCCGGACGCAATATGGGATGGGGGACTGTAATGCCTGGGTGCAGTTCCCGAGATTTACTAGGCTGGTCAAAGTTCGCGCCGACCTTCTTGGGCGTGGATTAGACGAGATCTCAAATGCGAAGGGAAAGCTTGTAGGAATGGACAGGGATGAAATCTTGGACAGGGGTTCGACTCCCCTCACCTCCACTAAAAAAGGCCTCGCTTTAAAAGCGAGGTCTTTTTCATATACAAACAGCGCTAGGTGATTTGCAGATTACAGCTCGGGCTGCTTGCCGGTTGCATAATGAATCGGTTATGGGGTTCTCTCTTGACATCTTTTTTTAGATGTGTATATTGCTGCTGGAATGTGAAGCCCGACGTAAGGAATGGTATTCCTGGATTCTCGTTGATTTCACTGTTATTATATGTTTTAACAGTTTTTTAGGGGAAAAGGAATTTACTCATGAGTCAACTCTCTGTTGATTGTGTTTTGCCGGCTGTTGAAAAACGTTTGGCGGAATTGAATTTGTATGCGGAACGTCTTCGTAAAAAGTTAAAGAGGGCCCCCGCGGGAAGGCTTCGTCTTGGGAAAAGCAATGGAGCTGTTCAATATTTTTGGGTGAAATCAAATAAAAAATCGGAAGGCGAGTACATCTCAAAGGAGAAACTTGCTCAGGTGAGGTCTCTTGCGCAGAAACGCTATGATGAGCAAATGTTGAAGGAGATTTTGGATGAAATCAAGGTCCTTGAACTTGTTCGGAAACGGTATCATCCATCGACTTTGGAAAAAATCTATTCATCGATGGGCCATGATAGGATGTCGCTTGTGGAACCGGCTGTGTTGCAAGAGGATGCTTTTGCAGAGCGTTGGCTTTCGGTCCCTTATGAGGGGAAGGCGTTTTTGGAAGATTCGGCTGAACAGGTGACTTCTTCGGGAATTCGGGTTCGGTCAAAGTCTGAAGCGATTATTGCAGAGACTTTGAATCGTCTTGGAGTTCCGTTTCGCTACGAATGTCCGCTAAATATGGGGGCGGAATCTTGCTGGTATCCTGATTTTACTTGCTTGAATATGCGAACCCGTGAGGAATTTTTGTGGGAACATTTCGGCTTGATGGACAAACCTGATTATGTGCAGGGATTTGTTTCCAAGGTTGTCAAACTTAGTTCCAAAGGGGTTGATGTGGGGCGAAACTTGATTATTTCGGTGGAAAATTTAAACCATCCAATGACTCCGGCTTATGCGGAACGGTTAATCAAGCGCTTTTTACTTTGAAAAAGGGGGCTTTTACTAACTAAGTTGGCGAAATAGCCTGGTTTGATTAGTAAAAATCCGTTTTTTTGGAGTGTGCTGAGTGCCGGTGAAAATAAAACTACTAACCAAAAAGAATGGAAATCAATTTTGGTTAGTATCTTTCCCTGACTGGATATAAAAACCTTTATGAATAAACTAAAATACTACTAACCAAATCTATGGGGAGGGAGTGTTTGGTAAGTAGGCGTTTGGGATACTACCTACCAAATGTGCAAAAAACTCAATTTGGTTAGTAAAATTATCGTTGGCCCAAGGTTTAATCCGTGTCCCCGTCAAAAAAGAAAAAGACCTGTCGTGACAGATCTTTTTCATAAGTCAATGCCGATTGGATTCGGCCTGACTTCTGGAATTACAGTTTCGGCTGCTTGCCAGTGAGACGTACGTGTCATCCCGGACTTGATCCGGGATCGTCCTGTTGATTTTTCAACAGGACAAATTTTTGTTAGAGTTCGGGCTGTTTTCCTGTGAGTCTAACAAAAATTTCGATGTACTTGTCGAGGGTGTTCTTCACCACGTCTGCCGGAATTTCGGGACCCGGATAGCACTTGCCCCAGTCCAAGGTTTCGAGCCAGTCACGGATGTACTGCTTGTCGAAGCTTTCCTGGTTCTTGCCGACCTGGTACTTGTCTGCAGGCCAGTAGCGGCTGGAGTCCGGAGTCAGAACTTCGTCGATAAGAACGGTTTCGCCGTCGATTTCGCCAAATTCGAACTTGGTGTCTGCCAGGATGATGCCCTTGGATGCGGCGTAGTCGCGAGCCTTGGTGTAGATGTCGAGAGACATGTTCTTCAGGTCGGTTGCAACCTTTTCGCCAACGATTTCGAAGGTCTGTTCGAAGCTGATGTTTTCGTCGTGGCCTACATCCGGCTTGGTGCTGGGGGTGTAGAGAGCGTTTTCAAGCTTGTCGCAGAGCTGCAGGTTGGAGGGGAGCACATGACCGCAAATGCGACCAGTCTTCTGATAATCCTTCCAGCCGGAACCCACGATGTAACCGCGGACGATGCATTCCACGGAATGACGGTGAGCCTTCTTCACGATCATGGAGCGACCGCGGAGGTAGTCGGCGTGCTTCTTCAGCACTTCCGGATATTCGTCCACGTTTGCAGTGATCAGGTGATTCTTCATGCCAAGCTGCTTGAACCAGAACAGAGAGAGCTGGTTCAGGATCTTGCCCTTACCCGGAATGGGGGTGGGGAGAACCACGTCAAAGGCGGAAAGACGGTCGCTAGCAACCATCAGGAAGCTGTCGCCCAGGTCGTACATGTCACGTACCTTTCCCTGGTGGAACAGCGGGACTTCAGTAATCGGGGTTTCGAATTTTAAGCTCATAGTAGCCATAATTTAGTAAAACGGCCGGTTTTTGTTTAGTGATTAAAATCTTAAGTTGCTCCTTAAAATTGAAATGTCTTAAGACAAACCATGGATGTTGTTTGACAAGATTGCGGAAAAAACTAATTTTGGGCCATCAAGTACTACCGTAAGGTTTTTGTATGAACAAGAAAAGTATATTGGCTGTGTCTACTCTGGCTTTTTTGGGCCTGCTAGGTTTAAACGCCTGTTCTGATGACGGTAGCTCCTCCACCGGGGCTGAAAATGGCGAAGAAACCATCGTTTCCAGCGAATCATCTGACGAAAAACCTGCTAGTTCCGACGTTGCAAAAAATTCATCAAGTTCCTCTGTTGGTAATCAGCAGAAGAAATCTTCCTCCAGCGCAAAGGAAGAATCTCCCAAAAGTTCTGCAAAGGAAATAGAATCTTCTGTAAGCGAAACTGAAAATGCTAAAAGTTCCGCAGAAGAACAGTCTTCTAGCTCTGCCGAGGTCAAGGAATCGTCTAGTTCCAGCACTCCCGCTGTGGAACACACCCCGGCATTCAAGGAAGACTTCCGTAGTGAATGCACCATTGGTGAAATTCCCACTTCCCTGAAAAACGCTAAATTGCCTGACCCGTTTAAGACTTTGGCTGGTACCCGAATTTCCACCAAGGCTGAATGGAAGTGCCGCCGTGAAGAAATTGGCGCCATGTACGAAAAGATTATGTACGGTGACAAGCCTCGTAACCCTGAAAAGGTGGAAGGCAAACTTGCAGGAAGCACATTTTACGTGACCGTAAGCGACAAGGGAAATACAGCTTCCTTTGCTGTGGTCATCGATAATGCCGGTACCAAGGATAATCCGAAGCCCGCCATGATTGGCTTTGGCGGTGGCTTTATGGGCAATACCTGTGGAAGTCTGGGAGAATCACTCGATGGACTTGATATTGCCCAGATTATTTTTAACCCCGATAACGTGGCTCCCGAAAGTAATCGTGGAAGCGGCAAGTTCTACGACATTTACGGATCCAATGCCAGCGCCGGTACCATCATGGCCTGGGCATGGGGCGTTAGCCGCTTGATTGACGCTCTTGAAAAATATCCGGAAGCCGGTATCGATGTCAAGCGTCTTGGTATTACCGGTTGTTCTCGCTGGGGTAAGGGGGCTTTGGCCGTTGGCGCCTTCGATACCCGTATCGCCCTCACCATTCCCCAGGAATCCGGTTCCGGTGGCGCCTCCCTCTGGCGCGTTGGCGCACAGGTCAATAAGCAGAAGGGTAAGCAGTTTGTTCAGGGCCTGAACAGTGCCGGTTCCGAAGGCAACTGGATGAAGACCACCTTCAAGAACTACGACGGTCGCGAAAACACTCTGCCCTTCGACCAGCACATGCTTGTGGCTATGGTGGCTCCCCGTCCCTTGCTGATCATTGACAATGCCGGCCAGGAATGGCTTGGCGAAGTTCCCTCCAACTATTGTGGCCAGGCTTCCAAGGAAGTGTACGACGCTCTTGGCGCAAGCGACAACTATACCTATAGTCAGGAAGGCGGCCACGCTCACTGTGCACTGCCTAATGGACAGTTTGACGAAGTCAAGGACTTCATCAACAAGTTCCTGGTTGGTAAGGAAGGTATCAAGACCGGTAAGATCGACTACACCAAGAATTCTGAGTTGATCAAGTGGAATAAGTCCGAGTGGATCGACTGGGAAACTCCAGACTTGAATTAGCTTGGATGTGGATGCAATTTGTATATTGTATTCCATGAAGTTTGTACAAGTAGCATTTTTTTCCCTATTGTCTGTTTCTCTAGTTTTTGGTCAGAAGGCTCCGACGAAAGCCGCTCCTATTGACCCCAAGGCGTCTGCGCCCACTCCTGCGACGACCATGCCCGCTTTTGAAATTACCGAAGAGGATATGGCCATGATCCGTATGCTCTTGAATAACGAAATGTTCAAGAATTCCTTTGCGGAACAGTGTACGGCAGAATCCGCAACACTTCTCGGGGCGGAACAGGCTGCCAAGTCCTGCAATTGCGCTTACGACGGACTGATCAAGAATGACAAGCTGCTTTATGCCTTGGCCACAACCGATAACGACGACGGATTTGACAAGTGGGGCTTTGATGTAATTGAACCCTGCTTGCCGGAGAAGTTTACAGCTGAAATGGGAAAGGCTTTCGTGAACCAGTGCGTCGCCGAAAGTGGTGAGGCCGCCCGCAGCGTCTGTGAATGTACCTACAAGGAAATTACCAAAAAGTATACTGTAAAATCCCTGGTGAAGTCCGCTTTCGAAAATCCCGAAAAAATGCAGATGGATCTGGTGATGATCGCTGGCGGGTGCGCCTTGAAATAATATTTTTTTCTGCAAATTGGGAACGTCATATTTTTAATTAAAAAAGGTTGGGTGATTCATGTCTCAAAAATTTTCATATCTGGTTATTGTGGCCTTGGCTGTCCTGTGTTTCATTCTTGTGAACCAGAAGAGTGCTGCCGATAATACAGTCCCTGTTGCGGTGCCGGGAAATGCTCCTGTCAACACTCAGATGGTAACGCCGTCCATCGAAGTGAATGCCACGGAATTCAAGAAATTCCAGGCGAATCAGTTTGTGGTTTACGCCTCCATTCAGATGGCCAACAGAGACAAGAGCGTTCTTTCTCAGCAGATGGGGGAACGTCGCAATAAGATTTTTGCCATTGCGAAAGAACTGGAAATTCCCGAGAGTGACGTTCAGCAGAACAGCGTTGAACTCCGTAAGGAATGGTCCTATCGCGAAGGCGTTCGCAAGTTTGTTCAATATAACGGCACTCAGAATTTTTCCATTACCGTAGACGATAAGCAGAACGCTGCTAACCTGGTGGAAGCCTTGTCTATCGAGTTTGATATTGATGTGGGCCGTACCATCGCCACGCTGAAGAATACGGATTCTCTGCAGAAGTCCATCGTCGATGCCGCCGGCAAGAAGGCCATGGAAAAGGCTGCTATGTATGCAGGCAGCGTTGGTGCCAAGCTGGGCAAGATCATCAATATCGGTACCGGCTATAGTGACGGTGTGGTTATGCATGATGCCGGCGATGTGATGCTTTTGTCTAACGGTCCCATGATGAAGGGCGCCCGCTTAAACCGTTCCGCCGACATGAACGCCATTGCTGATTCCGTAACGCTTTCCGCAGAAATCAGGTTGGTGGTAGAAATCAAGCAGTAGCTTATTTCGGCTCTTGTCTTTTTTAACTCCTCTGCGTTTGCGGGGGAGTTTTTTTATAACGCAAAAAAGTGACCCGCCGGCGGTTCTTCATATACGGGCGTAGCCCTACGATACTAGCGGCGTGCAAGGGCACGCACGGTAAACTGCCACCTGCAAGGGTCCTTACTAGGCCGCCCGTAAACGGGCACTAACCGCCAAACATTGACTGTTGTTTGCCCAGTTTGTCGTCCTCCAACTGTTGCTGAATATACGCCTTGATACGATCTGCGTTTTTACCAGCCGTATCAACGTAGTAACCACGGCACCAAAAGACCCTGTTTCGGTACCTATTCTTCAGTTCCGGGATGATGTCAAGCAATTCAAGACTGCTCTTTCCTTTCAAATATCCCATAAAACTCGCAACAGAGAGTTTCGGCGGTATGGCAACCAGCATGTGGACGTGGTCCGGACAGACTTCGGCCTCAATTATCTCCACATCTTTCCATTCGCATAATTTTCTAAGAATTCTTCCCACAAGTTCTCTTTTCTGATTGTAGAGAATCTTCCTTCTGTACTTAGGCGCGAACACAATATGGTACTTGCAATTCCATGTGGTATGAGCAGTCGATTTATTTCTATCATTCATTTTATATCCTTTGATTTTATTGTGATGCAGCTTGCAGACCGCATTTCAATATTAATCAAAGGATTTCTTTTTCTCATGACCGCCAGAAGGCTTTTACGGAACTACCGGCGTAGCCGGTAGTTTTCTTTATACAAAAAAGAAGCGCCTGAAACCAGACGCTTCTTGAATTTCCTTTAGGAAAAATGGGCTTACTCTTACTTGTACAGCAGAGCGAAAACCATGCCCGGACGGAAGTACTTACCGGCGGTGTACTTCAGAGCGGTGCTGTGCATGAGGGTGAACAGCTTTTCTGCGCCAACCTTTGCATCCTTGGCGATGGCGCCGTAAGCCTTGGTGAAGGCGGCCACGTTGCGGGGGAGCTTGGGGCTGATGCGAGAGTCGGCGAGGAGAGCGCCCTTTGCGAGGAGAGCCTTGTGCATCTTGTCTGCAGCGGCCTGAGACAAACCGAAGTTTGCGACCAGGGCGGCAGCGTGGAGGCGGCAAGAACCGTTAAAGCCTTCCGGTGCTGCAAAGGGAACCTTTGCTTCGTCGTAGAGGTTACGGGTCATGGAATCGCCAAGGTCAGCGGCTTCCTTCACGAGGCCGTGCATCATGCAAGCGGTCATGACGCTGTACTGAATACCGATCCAAACGTCGTGAGCCTGGAAGTTGAATTCATCCAGCGGGCTGCCATCCTTGTGAACAAGGTTTGCGGCACCGATCAGCGGGCTGTTTGCCTTGTAGTTGGTGTTGAAGACCTTCAGGAGGTTCTTCTTGGCCTTGTTTGCATCGCAGATGGGCTTCAGGTCCAGCATGCGCAGGTAGGTGTCTGCCAGGAGGGTGTCAACAAAAACGTCGTCGCAATCGTTAGCAACCTTCTTTTCCCAAGAGGCGTTGAAGGCTTCCTTGCACTGAGCGGTGAGCCATGCCTTCTTGAGGCCGCGGAGTTCGGACTTGGAAAGTTCGACGTCAGACGGAATTTCGCCAGAATTCAGCCAGGCATTGATTGCTGCAACGCCAGCCTTGGGGCATTCGGGCAGTTCAATGGATTCCTTGACAGCTTCACGAAGTTCTGCATACTTTTCGGTATTGATGTCCTTCAGTTCCATGGGGGTAACGAAGAAGTGGTAGTAACCGCCCTTTTCGTCCCACAGGGCTTCGTCGAATTCCTTGTTGGCGGCGATGGACTTTTCGTTCCACTTGGCAGCCTGTTCCTTGTCGCCCAAAAGTTCTGCAATCTTTGCTGCTGCGCGGAGGCCAGCAATCCAGAGAGAACCGCAGTAAACGGAAATACCGTGAGAGCTGAGGTTGTCGAAGGTATCGTCGGTACCGTGGGTCAGCGGGAAGTTTTCGCCTTCATTCACCATCTTTTCAAGATATTCCATGGCGGCGTAGACAGCTTCCTTACAGTCGGCCAGACACTGCATGTCCTGAGTCTTGTGGAAGTGACGGAGTACCATCAAAACGTACTTGGGAGCCAGATCCTTCCATTCCTTCACGTTGTGCCAGTCGTAGGCATCCGGTTCTGCATCGAAGGGGCTACCCAGGTCATGAATCACGGCGCCGCGAACAGCGCGGGGGCCTTCCAGCTTCGGATCCGGAAGATCGGCGAAGGGCAGGTTCACGTATTCGTGATGACGACGGCGGTTTTCGTTAACAGCGAGAATGGCGTCACCGAAACGCTTCATCACAACGCCGTCCAGGCGGGGCATGAGAGCCAGCAGGCTGAAGCTGCCGTAGAAGTAAACGTCCAGAGAGTTGAAGAACGGATAGTCTGCACATTCACGAACCAGGAAGCGATCGTCCTTGTCCCAAACGGTGGCTTCGGCCAGGAAGCTGAGGGTGTTGATGGCGAGGCTCTTGAATTCAACCTGCTTCTTGGCTTCCTTGTAGATCTTAGCGACCTTGGCCTTGGGAACCAGAGCTTCGAATGCCTTGAGACGTGCGTCGAAAGTCTTGTCTGCTGCCAGGGCTTCTTCCAGGATAGCGCCTACGCGGCCGAATGCTTCGGGGTAGAAGGCGGTGTACTTCTTCTGGCTGGTGAGCTTTACAAGCTTGATTTCGGGGAAGTCCAGAACGGTGTTGAACTGGAAGGAAACCTTCTGCTTGGGCTTGAGAACGACGGTCACGGCGATGGCGCCTGCGATAGTTTCACGACCGCTGTAGACGTTCTTCACGAAAGTGTTGGAGAGACGACCGCTCTGGAGTGCTGCCTTAACGGTAGCGGCTGCGTCGTCCTGATAGAACATGGGCTTCACGGAAACGTTCAGGTTGTCCTTCTTGTTCCATGCCACAGAGATGCCCATGCAGCCGTTGAAATCGCTAGCGGGCTGTTGTTCTTCGTTGTAGAATTCGATACCTCGAACCTGGCGACCATCGGCAACTTCCTTGTCGAACTGAACTGCCTTGGGATTCTTGGCCATGGGAACCAGGACGAAGCTGGAGTCCTGAACACCCTGACGATCCTTACGGGCATAGTAGCCGCAGAGGCTGTCCTGCACCTGGACCAAAGTCACTTCACGAGTTTCCTTGGTGGTGTTTTCCAGAGTGAACACGGTTGCGCTAACCGGCAGGCTGGAGAGGCGTTCATCACCCGGAGTCACGTAGCTAGACTGGGTCTTGGTAATCTGGACGCCCTTGCCTTCGTACTTGGTTTCGCTAACGGGGTAGAGTGCGGTGTACTGCATCTTGGATGCATCGTAACCTTCCTGACCCAGGAAAGTGGTATCGTCTGCCCATGCGGCAGTCAATGCGCCCTGACGAGCGATCTTTTCGCCAACAACGCCATCGAAGAAATCAATGACAACGGCACGGTTTACTTCTTCAACCTTTGCGCCCTTCTTGGAAAGAATTGCAGCGGTGCGGTCGCTCCATTGGATGTGCCAGCGTTCGAAAGCGGCGGAGTTGTTGTTCAGGAATTCCTTGTCAGAAAGAATCTTGTTCAGCTTGGATTCAGCCTTCTTCTGGTCGGCCAGGTCGGCTGCGGTGAAGAGGGCTGCACCCTTGGCGTCAACCAGGGCGAACTTGCCCAGGTAGGTGGTGAATGCTGCAAAGTTGTGGATGGCCAGAGCAGCCTTGTCGCTGATGACTGCTTCACGGAAGAAGAAGTTGTTGAAGCGGAGGTCGGAAGCCTTTTCGGTGCGAACCTGAACACCCGGCATCACGTTCATTACGGGAGTGGTGCCTGCGGGAGTTGCAGTAAAGGTGGAACCAATGCCGCCCACTGCGATACCGGTGGTAGACGGAGTGGTAGAAAGCGGGGTATACCAGGGCTGGATGAATTCCACGGCGAGACCCGGGGTCATAAGCTTCTGGACGGAACCGGCCATCTTGGCGCCGGCAAGGTATTCTTTAGTGCTCATATAGATTTCCATTGAATGGAGGGTTAAAATTTTTTCGAAAATAAAAATAGCATTTTTAAAACCGCAGACCATAAGGAAAGCGACGAAAGTGTTTACAACTGTTCATAGTGTTTGAACGTTTTGACTGCGAAATAAAAAAACGAACCAAGAAAAAGGCCCCTAGATTTTCTAGGAGCCTTTTCATCATGTTCTCTTTTCAGGTTAGAATGTAAAACCTGCGAACACATTATTACTGATGAAGGGCAACACACCAATGAGGATTACGGTCGCTGTCAGGGCGATGATCACCCAGCGCTGACGCTTGGTCATACGGAGGGGGCTCAGGTTATCGTCGGCTTCATCTGCCCAGGCACTCTTGATGACCTGCAGGTAGTAGAACAAAGCAAGAACGTTGTTCAAAACGGCGAACACTACAATGCCATAATGGCCGGTAGATGCACCGCTAAAGAACAGGTGGAACTTGCCGAAGAAACCTGCAAGGGGAGGAATGCCTGCCAGGCTAAACATGGCTACTGCCAGGGCTACCGCCAGGGGGGTATTCTGCTTGGAGAGACCGCGGAGGCTGTCGAAGTTTTCTTCGCGGTAGTGTCCGATGATGGCGAAAACGAAGAATGCCAGGTAGTTTGCGACGGTGTAGACAAACAGGTAGTAGATGATGGCTGTCTTTGCCAATTCTCCGTTACCCAGCAAGGCGACCATGATGTAACCGGCCTGGGCGATGGAACTGTATGCCATGAAGCGACGGAGGCGAGTCTGCTTTAGGGCTCCCAGGTTTCCTACAAACAGGGTGATTCCTGCAAGCAGGGCGATGAGGGGGGCAATCTGTTCGCGGATCGGAGCCAGGGGGCCATACACCAGCACCACCAGGAATGCGATTGCTGTTGCCTTGGAGGTTACGGAAAGCACCGCGGTAACGGGGGTGGGGGCGCCTTCGTAAACATCGGGGGCCCAGGTGTAGAAGGGGAACAGGGTCAGCTTGAAGCCGATGCCGCAGAATAGGAACAGCACGGCGATCCAAAGCAATGCGTTGGGTGTGCTTGCTGCGCTCTGGATGGCGTCAAAGCGGATGTTTCCTGCAAAACCGTACAAGTAGCTGAATCCGAAGAGTTCAAAGGCTGTTGCCACGGAACCCATCAGGATGTACTTGGTTGCGGCTTCGGATCCGAACTGGTCGCGTTTATTCCATGCGGTCAAGGCATACATGGGGATGGTTGCGATTTCGAGACCCAGGAAGAATGTGAGCAAGTCGCTGGCGGAAATAACCGTGATTCCACCGAAAGTGGCAAAGACGATGGTTCCAATGAACTCAGCCAGCTGGCGCATGGCCGGTTTGCCGTCTCCACCATGATCGAAGTAATCCTTGGAAAGCCATACCCCGAGAATGGCGCTGAGTACCAGTACTTCACGCATGAGGGTGCCGAAATCATCCACACGCCAGTTGCTGATGAAGAACTTTGCGCTTGCCAGGGGGATGGTGTTCAGCAGGATGAAAATCAGAACCAGGCCGATGTTGGCAACGCGCCAGGGAATCTTGGAATTTTCATTGACGAACAGTCTGCTACCGATGACGAGGAAGGGGAGCAGCAAAAGCAACAAGTCGGGAATAACGTAATTCGGAATGTAAGTCATGTTAACCTCCAATTCCTGCGGTGGATGCGCTAGAAGCTGCTGCAGAGATCTTTGCAAAGATGGGGGCGATGCTCTGGTCCAGCATGTTTGAAATCCAACCCGGGAAAATACCGATCAGCAGGAGGCATGCCACCAGAACGATGATAACCAGCTTTTCGCGGAAGCATCCGTCGGTAAGGGTTTCGTACTTGGCGGGCATATTGCCGTGAAGCATACGGTTTGCGGTCTGTAGAATGTACACTGCAGTGGTTGTAATGGAGAGGAT
The DNA here is from genome assembly GCF_900142465.1 of Fibrobacter sp. UWH6. Classification (NCBI taxonomy): domain Bacteria; kingdom Pseudomonadati; phylum Fibrobacterota; class Fibrobacteria; order Fibrobacterales; family Fibrobacteraceae; genus Fibrobacter; species Fibrobacter sp. UWH6. Next base: position 101,029 of record NZ_FRAX01000005.1, on the reverse strand, counting down.
TGCAAGGATGGTCACGATGCGGGTGAGGGTAGATTCCTGGGCAAAAGCTCCAATAAAGATGGTGCTTTCGGCGACAAATCCGCTAAAGCCCGGAAGGCCGAGACCTGCAAAACCGGCGATTACGAAACCCACGCCCAGGAAGGGCATCTTACGCATGATGCCGCCCATCTGGGTGATGTCGCGGGTGTGAGTGCGTTCGTAAATCATACCGATAGTGGCGAAGAACAGACCTGTCAGGAAACCATGGGAAATCATCTGGAGGGCTGCACCGCGGAGACCCACGGGAGTGATGGCGGCAAGGCCCAGGAAGATAAGACCCAGATGGCTAATGGAACTGTAGGCGGTAATGTACTTCAGATCCTTGTGGCGGAGGGCGATGAAAGGCCCAAGAACCACGTTGAAAATCAGGAAGGCAACAACCCACGGGAGCCAAATCTTGGCGGCTTCGGGCATCAGGAACATGGCGATGCGAAGGCAACCGTAGGCACCCATCTTCATCATGACGCCTGCAGCAAGCATAGAAACCGCGGTAGGTGCGCTGGCGTGGCCGTCGGGACTCCAGAAGTGGAAGGGGAACAAAGAGGAACTGACGGCGAAACCCATGAACATGAGGGGGAAGGCCCACATCTGGAAATCCATAGGAATCGTAATCTTGGAAAGTTCCATGATGCTCCAGCTATTGATTCCGCTTTCGAAGTAGAGACCGAACAGCGTTGCCAGAATCATGGAGGAACCGAATGCAAGGGTAAGGGTCAGTTTCTTACCACCGTAATCCTTGCGACCGGAACCATAACCTGCGATCATCAGATACATGCACAGGGCTTCCATTTCGTAGAACACGAAGAACAGAACCAGGTCCATGCTCATGAACACGCCGTAGACGCTGGTGGCCAGCATCTGGATCAAGGCGAAGAACACCTTCTGGTTGCCCTTGATTTCCCAGCTGACAAATACACCGGCCCATACGATGACAGCGGTGAGCAACAGCAGGAACATATTCAGACCGTCGGCGCCAACCATATAGTGGGCGTTGAAGGCTGTTATCCAGGGAATGTCCGTGAAAAACTGAAGCAGGAGCGGAGCCGTTGCTTCATTGGCGGGGGTGCCGCTCAGCATATAGAGACGATAGGTCAGATAACCCACCAGCAACAACACCAGCGTGGCGGAGGTGCCGTGGATGCCCTTGATCAGTTTTGCCTTTGCCGAAGGAATCGGAGCACAGACAAGAACTGTGAAAAGGGGAACAAGCCAAATCAGGTTAAAAAGTAAAGTATCCATGCTTAAACCTGCTTAGAAGGGGAGATTCCCGATGAAACGCCAAATGATAATGCCCACGATCAGTGTGCCCACGTAGAAAGTCAGGTTGCCGCTCTGGGCGGTACGAACCAGATTTCCCAACTTGTGTACGAACCAGACGGCGAATGCGACCAGACCTTCGATAACCACGTCCTGAATTCCACGAGCGATTTTTGCGATGCCACCAATGACGAACTGGCGGACGACGCAGTAATACATTTCGTCGAAGTAGAACTTGTGATAGATGGTCTTGTAGATTCCGCAGCGGTTGGTGTCATCCAGGGCCCGTTCAATTTTAGCCTTGGGACTTGCATAAAGGAACCAGGCAATCAACAGGGCGAGAACAGCAACGCCAATGGCGACAACAGGAATCCAATGAGCCTCGGGGAGTAAGACCAGTTGAGGAACACGGAGCTTGCCCGGCACAAAGAAATGTTCGAACAGACCCTTTGCTGCAAAACCGCTAGCCAGAGCAGGGATTGCAAGGATTGCGATAGGCAAGGTCATGGCGAAGTCTTCGTGAACGTGGCCTTCTGCAACGGAGTGGCAACGGGGCTTACCGTGGAATGCCAGGAAGAACAGGCGGAACATGTAGAAGGTGGTGAGACCGCTGGTGAGCAAGGCCAAACCGAACACTACATAATGATGACCCTGGAATGCCGCCAGAATGATTTCGTCCTTGGAGAAGAAACCGGAGAAGGGCGGAATACCGGAAATGGCCAAAATGGAAATCAGGGCGCAGATGTAGGTGATGGGCATCTTCTTGCGGAGACCTCCCATGGCATCCAGATCATTGGTATGAACTTGATGAATCAAGCTACCAGCAATCAGGAACAAACTGCACTTGAAGAAGGCGTGAGTAAAGATATGGAAGGTGGAGGCTGTCCAACCGGTTACGATGACGGCATCGCCAATCTTACAGGCTCCGAGAGAGAACATCATATAGCCCAGCTGACTCAGGGTAGAGTAGGCGAGGATACGCTTGATATCCTTCTGGGTGCAGGCGATTACAGCGGCAAATACCATAGTGAATGCGCCAACCCACATAATCAAGGTAAGTGCATCGCCGCAGGCGGCGAAGAAGGGGAACAGACGTGCTACCAGATAGACACCTGCCACCACCATGGTTGCACTATGGATGATGGAGGATACCGGGGTCGGACCTTCCATGGCATTGGGCAGCCAGATGTGCATGGGGAACATGGCAGACTTGCCCCAGCCACCAGTAAAGATCATGATGGAACCAAGAATCAGGGCGTCTGCCTGGGAAATGCTCATGATGCCCAGGTTTATGACCTGCTTCTTGAATGCAATGAGGGAAATGCTGTTGATGTTGGCGAAGTCAAAGGTCTGCAGAACATAGCTGACCAACACGATGCCGAACAGGAAGAAACTGTCAGCGAAGCGGGTGAGGATGAAGGCCTGCTTGGAGGCGCTTACTGCAGAAGGCTTGTGATACCAGAAACCGATCAGAAGGTAGCTTGATACACCCACCAGTTCCCAGAAGATGAACATCTGGAATAGGTTGGTGGCGGCAACCAGGCCCAGCATGCTAAAGCTGAACAGCGAAAGCAGCGCGAAGAAACGTCCTTCGGCGCGGTCGCCACGCATATAGCCTACGCTGTAGATATTGACCATGAAGGCGATAAAGGTAACCACCACCAGCATCATGATGCTGAGAGGGTCTACCAGAAGGCCTATGTTGGCCACGAAGGTTTCTGCAAACTTCAGGAACGGAAGCTCGAAAAGAATTGCCTTCTGGGGAGCGTATCCGGAACTGAAGTAGCTTATGGCCAGGGACAGAGCCGAAGCGAATGCGATGCCGTTGCAGATAATTGCAAAGATTGCTGCACCCTTGGCTGATTTACGTCCCAGGAAGAGACCGTTTACCACAAAAGTGAGAAGCGGCATCAAGAAGATAAGATAGCTGATGGAAACGTCGTTAATCATGGAGGTCCCTCAACTGTTCAACGTCAAGACTCTTGTAGCGGCGATACATACTGACTACAATGGCAAGGGCGATTGCCATTTCGCAGGCCGTTACGGCAATGACGAAAATGCTAAACAGGGCGCCCGCCGTAGCGTCACTAGCTGTGAAATAGGCGAACGAGATAAAGTTGATGTTTGCTGCGTTGAGCATGAGTTCAATGGAAATCAGCATACCCACCAGGTGACGACGGTGCATAAGGCCCCAGACGCCAATGCCAAACAGCAAAAATGCGAGGATTAGGCAGTTCATCAAAGTCATTTTTGAACCTCCTTGTTTCCCTTCATGTCTTCCTTGCCCTTGCGAGCTATGGTGATGGAACAGATCAAGGTCATCAAGAGTAAAATGCTTACAACTTCAAAAGGTATGACGAATCCGTCTGCGCCGTAACTCAAAAGCCGTAAGGCAAAGGCGTTCAGCGAAGCGAATCCTTCGGGTGCGCTAGGCGTAGAAACTGTCAGTTCCTTAACAGGCAAGATCATCTTGACCATTACGGCAACAAAGGCGATAGCCAGTGCGAATGCCGCAAAGGTGCGAGGCATCTTAGCCTTGAAGGAATCTTCTCCCAAGTGGCTTGTAAGCAAGATGGTGAATACGACGAAAATCACCACGCCGCCCACGTAAACCATGATCTGGGCCAAGGCGATGAATTCCGCATGGAGCAACATGTAAAGGATTGCTGTACCCACAAAGGAGAAAATGAGGAATACGGCACTTTGCAGTATGTTTCGTACGGCAACAGTCAACAGTGCGGTAAACAGCATGATGGCTGCAACCACATAGAATGCAATGTCCATGCCGCCGAGGGGGAAGGCCTGAGACAGTGCAGGAAGTATCTGGGAAATGTTAGGCATTAACCTTGTCCCTCCTTCTTGTTCAAGATCATTTCCAGCGTGCTGGGGTCTGTGGTAGCCACTTCAAATTCCTGGCACATGCGGATTGCGCCAAAGGGGCAGGCTTCTACGCAGAGACCGCACTGGGTGCAGCTGGCAAAATGATAGACGTAACGGCCCAGCACTTTCTTGCCGGCGATGTTCTTCGTGGGAAGAACGTTGATGCTTGCGTTGGGGCAGGCACGTTCGCACATGCCGCAAGCGGTGCAGTGGTTGTTTCCTTCGGCGTCTTCAACCATCTGGAGACGGCCGCGGTAACGTTCGTGCATCTTCAAAGTCTTGCGGTTTTCGGGGTACTGTTCCGTAACAATACGCTTGGGGTTGAAGAAGTACTTGAGGGTAACGGACAAACCGCACATCAGACTCCAGGGACCCGTAATGCAGCGCTTCAAGTAGCGCTTGAAATACTGTTTTGCAGTTATTCTTTCAGCCATTATAAAATCCTCTTAGAACAACGCGATGTAGATTGCGCCTGCTACCAGTACCAACAAGTTTACCGGCAGCAGGAACTTCCATTCGAAACTCATCAACTGGTCTACACGGGGGCGCACAAAAGTCCAGCGGACCATCATGTAGCACCAGATCATAAAGTAGACCTTTGCAAAGAACCAGATAACACCGGGAACCATGTTCAGGTAGGTGTCTACGGCAGCGACTCCGATGCAGGGTGCGTGGAAACCACCCAGGAAGCAGGTGGTGGCCAGTGCGGAGTTGGTGACGAGGGCAATGTATTCTGCCAGGTAGAACATGGCGAAGGGGGTGCCTGTGTATTCCGTGTGGTAACCGCCGGTCAATTCCTGTTCCGCTTCGGCAATGTCAAACGGTGCGCGGTTCATTTCTGCAGTACTGGAAATGAAGAACAGGATAAAGGCGATAAAGCCAAGCACAGGAACCTTGAAAATCATCCAGTCAAGAACGGTACCGCTCTGGCTCTGGGTGATATCCATCAGGTTGGTCGATCCGGAAAACATCACCACGAAAAGCAGAATCATGGCGAAGGAAATTTCATAGCTGATCATCTGGGCGCCGCTACGGAGGGCTCCGAGCAGGGAGTACTTGTTGTTACTGGACCAGCCGCCCAGCAAGATGCCGAGAACGCCAAATCCGTTGACTGCGATAATCAGGGGAATGCCCATATCTACATCGGCAACCACCAGGGTGGGGCCAAAGGGAATAAGGGCTGCTACCATGAAAGGGGCTATCAGCACGATCAGCGGGGCCATGTAGTACATGACTTTGTCAACGCCACCGGGGTTGTACACTTCCTTAAAGAGCATCTTCAGAACGTCGGCGATGGTCTGGATGGTGCCGTGCCAGCCAAGGCGCATGGGGCCAAGACGGCATTGCACATGGGCGCAAACCTTACGTTCCATATAGATGAGGATGGGGGCGGAACCGATGTTTACGGCGCAAACTGCAATGACGCAGATGACAGCGTTTACCAGGAAGGCTACGATCGTGTTCAGTGTGTCGGACTGGATGGCTGCCGGCAGGTATTCTGCAAGCTTCGGCACCCATTCGCGAACAACATCGCCAATTGGATTTGTGATAGAGGGTACGAACATAAAAGTCAAACTCCTTATCTGTCAATTTCCGGAATCACCGGGTCCAGAGTTGCCATGATGGTTACCAAGTCGGAAACCGTGTGACCTTGCACCATCTTGTTCAATGCTGCAATATGGGGGAAGCTGGGGCCGCGGGTATGAATACGATAGGGCTTGTCGCTGGCGGTTTCTGCAACCACATAGGTGGCGTAGAGACCCTTCGCGGTTTCAACTTCGCTGTAGAAACGACCGACGGGAAGCTTCACCGGCTTTTCCTTGGAACGCCAGGGACCTTCTGTGGGGAACTTGTCGATGCACTGACGGAGGATTCGCATAGATTCGTGGATTTCAGCAATGCGAACGTTGTAGCGGTCATAGCAGTCGCCATTGGTTGTGGTGGGTACGTCAAATTCCAGCTGATTGTAGATGCTGTAGGGATTTGCCTTACGCACGTCGAAGTCAACGCCGCTGGCGCGAAGTACGGGGCCTGAACATCCGTAGGCAATTGCGTCTTCCCTTGAAAGTACGCCAATACCGATGGAACGTTCCTGCACAATGATGTTCTTGGAGAGGAAACGTTCGTAGTCACGCATGGCACCGACCAGATGATCCAGGAATGCCTTGACGCGAGGAATGAAATTTTCGGGGACGTCGAAACGGCTTCCGCCGGGGCGGAAGTAGTTTGTGGTCAGGCGGGAACCGGTGACTTCTTCAAGAATGTCATGAATCATTTCACGTTCCTTAAAGCCGAACAGCAAGCAGGTCTGTCCGCCAAGGTCGCCGCCAAAGCAGCCGAAGAACACCAGATGACTTGCGATACGTCCAAGTTCGCAGAGCATGACGCGGATGTATTCCTGTCTTTCGGGAACGCCGATGTTCATGCCTTTTTCCAAAGCAAGAACTACGCCAAGATTGTTCTGGATGGCGGTCAGGTAGTCCTGACGGTCAGACATACCGATGTACTGCAGGTAAGTCATGGACTCAGCCTGCTTTTCCATACCGCGGTGGATGTAACCGAAGTGGGGAACGACTTCAATGATGGTTTCGCCATCCATTCGAAGGGCCAGACGCAAGGCACCGTGAGTACTGGGGTGCTGGGGGCCCATGTTCACGAAGAATTCTTCGGTGTTAGATTCTCGGGTGATCTTGAATCCCGGGGGGAGCTGTGTTACACTCATACGGGCCTCTTAATCATATCGGGGTGAGTAAAGTCCTTACGGAGGGGGTAGCCCACAAAATCCTTGTCCAGGAAGATGCGGCGAAGATCTTGATGACCTGTAAATTCTATGCCGAACATGTCGAAGACTTCACGTTCCTTGACTTCGGCGGCGGGGTACAGGTGGCTGACGGTAGGAACCTTGGCGAGCAATGCGGTGGCTCGCTTTTCTGCGGCGACATTTTCGTCCTTCTTAAGCTGTGTGCAGAAGAACAACTTGTGTCCGTGTTCCATGCTGCGGAGCATGGTAATCAAGTCAAAATGATCGCTGTAGTCGGCGGCGGTTACGTCAATTAGGTAATCCATCTTGAACGAGGCGTCTTTCTTTACGAATTCAACCGCTGCAAGGTAGTCGTTGGAATCGACTAGAACTTCCAGGGGAGTGTCTGCGGTCATATTCTGGACCGTCGTTTCCACGGAATCTTCTCCAGCGGTGCGGACGGTAATTGACGGGAATTTTTCCTGCAGTTTCTTCAACATTTCTGCCTGGGAAAGACCGCGGGTTGCAACAGGTTCACGTACAATTTCGGGGAAGGTTTCCTTTACGACGCGAACAGGCTTGAAGGCGCTCTTGTAGTCTGGATTCTCTTCCTTGAACTTGACGCGGGCTTCGGCCATTTCTTCGTCCTTGATTTTTTCAAGTTCGGCCCAGGCCTTGGCGGCTTCGCGGTAACGGTCAAAATTGGCTGTATCCTTGGTTTCACCCTCGTGCCAGGGGTCGCGGCAGGTTTCCTTGAGGATTTTTTCGCGAAGGGTCAGCAGACCATGGAAAAGTGCTTCGGGACGGGGCGGGCAACCGGGAACGAATACGTCTACGGGAATAAGGTTTTCGGCTCCGCGAACGACGGAATAGTTGTCGTACTTGAAGGGGCCACCGCTAATAGTGCAGGCTCCCATGGCAAGCACATACTTGGGGCCCGGCATCTGTTCCCACAGCATCTGCAGGGCGGGGGCCATGCGACGGGTAATGGTTCCCGCAATAATGAACAAGTCTGCCTGACGGGGAGATGCTCGGAACACTTCGGAACCGAAACGTGCAATATCATAGCGGGCCATGGAACTGCTCATCATTTCGATGGCGCAGCAGCTGGTGCCGTAAGTCAGGGGCCAAATGGAATTGGCACGGGCCCAGTTGACCACATAGTCAACCGCATTCACGACGTACTTGCCGCCGGGAATGGGGTCCAGAATCTTAGGAGCAAAGTTGATTATTCCCATTTGAGAAGTCCTTTTTTCCAGGCGTAGGCAAGGCCAGAAACAAGAATGGCGAGGAAGATTACCAAGTCAATTACAACAACGATGGGGGAGAGGGCTGTATGCCCTGCCATGATTTCCTTGAAGTTCGCCATGACAGGAAGCAGGAACAGCGCTTCGATGTCAAAAACAAGGAAAAGGAGGGCAAACAGATAGTAGCCCACCTTGAACTGAATTCGAGCATTGCCGATGGTTTCCATACCGCATTCGTAGGGAGCCATCTTGTTTTTTGTTTTCTTGGTGCGGTAACCTAGCAATAGGCCTGTCACGGTAGCGGCCGCGGCGATAAACGCTCCCAAAAAAAGGAAAATGGATAGAATTACATATTCTGACATTTCTCGCGCCTCTTAATAGAAGTTCTGCAGTTCCTGTACGGTTCCGAAGAGTGTGTTGCCGATCTGGAATCGGTCTAGGACGTGCTTGAGCAGATCCTTGAATTCATCAATGGTGGCTGCATTCATTTCGTTCAACTTTTCTTGAATAGCGTTGACGTAACCATAACCCACCGGCTTGGTTTTCAAATCCTGCATTTCGCCTGCCCATTGTTGAAGCATCTGGTCTGTCTCGATTCTTGCAATCACGTAACGTGTCGTCGACAAGAGCTCTCGCAAAAAGTGTACCAAGAAGATTTCTTCTTGCAAAATACCCCAACGCTTGTCCTTGCTATAGAGGGAGGCGTTTTCGGCTTTGCCGTAAAAAACTGCTGCCTGGGCATATTCAAGGCACGTCACAAGACGATGCTCGAAATGCTTGGTCTCGTGACCAAGATGCTGAAACCAGATGGCATCGGCAACCGGGTTTGGTTCTTTGCGTTCGGCCACTTCGTTTGGGAACATGGCTCTGAAGGCGTAATATACTTCTTCGTAGTAACGATTGCGCATTCGGCAGTTGAATGCACGATTCTTCAATGTATAGTCGCTGTGGTGGAGGGTTGTAATCATGATTTAACCACCTGGCGTACGCCTGGAATTTTCTTGATGTTTGAAATAAGGTTGTCGACCTGTTCCTTGCGGTATGCCTTGAATACGAGACGAACCCTGCCGGAATAATTGACACCGGCAGAGGAAATCCGATCCATAAACAGATTCTCGTCTTTCAGGGCTTTCAGCACATCGTAGGTAAAGTTCTTGCGGTTGTCGTTTTCGATGGACAAGTGAACTTCGAAGGCATGGGTTGACTGCTCGCTCCACTGCACGGCGATCTGCTGACCATCGGTCAGTTTCTTTAGTTCGGGGCAATCTTCGTTGTGGACTTCGATACCGATCTGGGGGCGTAGGACACCGACAATCTTGTCACCGGGAACAGGGGCGCAACACTTGGCGAAGTGGATCATCAAACTGGTTTCGCGCCCGATCTGCAGCGGCATTTCGTCGCGGTATTCGGCCTTCTTGTCCTTGTTGAACGAGGGGAAGAACTTCAGAGCCTTTGCAGAATCGTTGCCGTTCTGGGCGCGGTCGCCGTTGAGGAATCTCTGGATGTCTACCAGGGGCAGTTCGCCTTGGCCGATTCGTTCGTAGAAGTCGTCGACGCTTGTGGTCCCGAAATATTTGTTGATGGCTTCTTCTGCAGGACGTTTGTCCTTTTCAATTTTTGCAAGACGCAGTTCTCGAATCCAGATTTCCTTGCCCAAGTCCTTGGACTGTTGGATCATGCTGTTTCGCATCCAGCGACGCAGTTCCTGCTTGGCCTTTACGGTCTTGACCATTTCGAGCCATTCGGGGCTGGGTTCCTGGTGGGGGCTCTTCAAAATCTGGATGGTGGCTCCATGGGTGACCACGGTGTCAAGATTTACCACTTCATCGTTGATTTTTGCGCCAATGCAGTGGAGACCCAGTTCCGTGTGTACGGCAAAGGCGAAGTCAAGGACAATGGCACCCTGGGGCAGTTCTATGGATGTACCCTTGGGGGTGAATACGGTCATGCCGCTAGGTTTCAAGTCAACCTTCAGGAAGTCCAGGTATTCCTTGGAGTCGGAAATCTCGGACTGGAGCTTCACCATGTGGTTCAACCAGGCCAGCTCTTCACCTTCGTGCTGGGTTTCCAGTTTGTAGGCCCAGTGTGCGGCAAAACCCTTTTCTGCCGTAAGGTCCATATCCTTGGTTCGAATCTGGACTTCGACCATCTTGTTGTCGGGGCCGATAACCGTGGTATGGATACTCTGGTAAAGGTTGGGCTTGGGGGTGGCGATGTAATCCTTGAAGCGGCTCTGCAGCGGAGTCCACAGGTTATGGACGTAGCCTAGGGCCAGGTAGCATTCGGGGATGGACTCCACGATGATGCGGATTGCGAAAATGTCGAAAATATCTTCGAACTGGCAGCCGCGACTGAGCATCTTGTTGTAGATACTGTAGATGTTCTTGGTGCGTCCCTGGATGGTACAGTCGAAATCTTCCAGGGCCATCTTGATCTGGAGCGGGCCAATCACGGACTGGATGTACTGTTCGCGGGATTCCTTGTTCTCGATAAGAGCGTCTACCAGTTTTTGGTATTCGTCGGGGTTCACGTACTTGAAACTCAGGTCTTCAAGTTCGTTTTTAAGCTTGTAGAGACCGAATCTGTGGGTCAGCGGAATGTAGATGTCCAGGGTTTCCTGGGCAATCAGCTGGCGCTTTTCGGGCTTCATGTACCGCATGGTTCGCATGTTGTGGATACGGTCCGCGATCTTGATCATGATGACGCGGGGATCCTTGGCCATGGCGATAATCAGCTTTCGGTAAGTCTCTGCCTTCTGGGCTGTCTTGTTGGCTTCCTGGGCTGCTGTAATCTTTGTGACGGCGTCCACCATGAATGCGGTGTCTTCGCCGAACATTTCGGCAAGTTCTTCCAGGGAATGATCCGTATCTTCGACGACGTCGTGCAACAGGCCTGCCAAAACGGTGGGCTGGTCCTGCTTAAGGTCTGCAAGAATCTTGGCTACTTCGTAGGGGTGCTCGGTGTAGGGCATGCCGCTCTTGCGGTACTGTCCTTCGTGAGCTTGGGCGATAAAGGCAACAGCCTTAGACAGAATCCCACGATCTAGGTCGGGATTCTTTCTAATCAGCACATCAATAATGTGCTCTTGGTTAGATGAAAGATTCAGTTGATCCATTACCCTCAATTATATCTAAAAAAGGGGGTGTCGTGTTGTACAGATTGTGAAATAAGCGAAAAATAAGGGCTTTGGGGTTTTCATGCTAAAAATCCAAAAAGGAACTTTTCAAGAGACGTAAAACGTTTGACCCTAAAAAACAAATTTTGTAAAGCACGGTAGGGGCGTTTTTCCCGGGAAAAAATGTTGTAGTGTCTAACAACGTTAATCGTGGATAAAATGTGATTCTTGTCACGTTTGAGATTATATTGTATGGGCCTCGATCTCAAATGGTTGAGAAGAGGGATTGGATGGGTTTATGAAAACAAGAAAAATGCTGGCTGTTTCTGCCATAGCTGTTTTGGGGCTGTTCTCTGCGAATGGCTGTTCTGATGATAAAAGCAATGGTCTTGGACCAGAGGGTGACGTCAATGGGGTTGTTTCCAGTGAAAGCCTATTGGGGCCGGAAAGCTCCGAGTCGGTGTTGCAGGATCCCGTAGGTGGAGAGGCCCTGAGTTCTGAGCAAGAGGAAGTTCCTAATCTGGAGGGGGAAAGTAGCTCCTCCGTCAATCCGGAAAGTTCCGTTTCAGAATTGCCTTTAAGTTCTGCAGATTCCGCGGAAAGCGAGGTGCTGTCTTCCTGTTCAGAAGTCGCAGAGATTTCTAGTTCCAGCGCGATAGTGGAGGCCGCCCCTGCTTTCAAGGAAGACTACCGAGATGAGTGCTCGATTAGTGAAATTCCTACTAGCGTCAACAATGCAAAACTTCCGGACCCGTTCACCACTTTGGCTGGAACACGAATTTCTTCCAAGGACGAATGGAAGTGCCGTCGTGAAGAAATTGGCGCCATGTACGAAAAGATCATGTACGGCGATAAGCCTCGTAATCCCGAAAAAGTGGAAGGCAAACTTGCAGGAAGCACCTTTACCGTGACCGTGACCGACAAGGGTAAGTCGGCTTCCTTCGCTGTAACCATCAATGGCGCAGGCACCAAGGATAACCCGAAGCCCGCCATGATCGGCTTTGGCGGTGGCTTTATGGGTAACACTTGCGGTAGCCTGGGTGGCTCCCTCTCTGGTCTTGACATTGCTCAGATTATCTTCAACCCCGATAATGTTGCTCCTGAAAGCCAGCGTGGTAGCGGTAAGTTCTACGACATTTATGGATCCAACGCTAGCACTGGCACCATCATGGCTTGGGCATGGGGTGTGAGCCGCCTGATTGACGCTCTGGAAAAAACTCCGGAAGCTGGCATCGATGTAAAGCATCTTGGTATTACCGGTTGTTCTCGCTGGGGCAAGGGCTCTCTTGCTGTTGGCGCCTTTGATACCCGTATTGCCTTGACCATTCCCCAGGAATCCGGTTCCGGTGGCGCTTCCCTCTGGCGTGTGGGGGCTCAAGTCAATAAGCAGAAGGGCAAACAGTTTGTACAGGGCCTGAATAGTGCGGGCTCAGAAGGCAACTGGATGAAGACAACCTTCAAGAACTACGACGGAAAGGAAAACACCTTGCCCTTCGACCAGCATATGCTGGTGGCCATGGTGGCTCCTCGTCCCTTGCTGATTATCGACAACGCAGGCCAGGAATGGCTTGGTGAAGTTCCCTCCAACTACTGCGGCCAGGCTTCCAAGGAAGTCTTTGACGCATTGGGCGTAAGCGAAAACTACACCTACAGCCAGGAAGGCGGTCACGCCCACTGCTCTTTGCCCAACGGACAGTTTGACGAAGTGAAGGACTTTATCAACAAGTTCCTGCTGGGTAAGGATGGAATCAAGACTGGTAAGATTGACTACACCAAGAATTCTGAGCAGATTAAGTGGAATAAGTCCGATTGGATTGACTGGACTACTCCGACGCTCCGATAATTGATTGCGCTAATATGAAAAAGGCTGTTCCTGAAAATGGGACAGCCCTTTTTGATATCTGTTTTTTTTGAGGTTACGCCCCTGCGTCTTCCAAACGCTTGACGTGGCAGTATGCCAATTCCTTGGTCTTCTCGTCACGAAGGTGGAGGCTGGAACCTTCGCAGTAACGCCAGTACTTGCACTTCTTGCAGTCTCCAAGGCGGGCCCAGTTGCGGTCTCGCATAATCTGGTAGCGGTTCTGCCATACGTCCCAGATGTCATCCTTGTATATGTTTCCCTGGATGTAGTCGCCACGGAGGCTGGGGCATGCGGAAATATCTCCGTTGGCAAGGACTGAACCTACGTTTACGCCGGCTCGGCAGAAGAAAGGATAGTTGCGAGATTCCTTTTCGTAGCTGCCCAGGAATCCTTCGCAGCCATAGTTTACGTTGATGACTCCCATCCGCTTTGTTTCGCGGATGAAGTCAAAGACCTGCTTGAATTCCTGGTTGGTTAGCTGGAACAGCGGATTGTCCTTGGCTCGCCCCTTGGGGAATACGGTTGCGATACGCCAGCGCTTGACGCCCATCTTGACTAGCATATCCCGGATTTCTGGAAGTTCCGGAAGATTCTGCTTGTTGACGCAGGTCATTGTGTCAAAGGTAAGACCTGGTGTATGGGCTGCCATATTGATGGCGCGGATGGCGTTGTCGAAACTGTTGGGACTTCCACGGAAGTGGTTGTGGCTGTCGTGGAGACCGTCGAGGCTGATAGTCAGGGAACGAAGACCTGCGTTTAGCAAGTCCACGAACTTCTGGGGAGTCATGGCGAGAGCGTTGCTGACCATGCCCCAGGGGTAGCCGCGTTTCTTGATTTCCTGACCGCATTCTACCAGGTCCTGGCGCATCAGCGGTTCGCCGCCGGTAATAACTACCATAAAATGCTTGGGGTCGATGTGGGGGGCCAGGTGGTCCAATACTGCCATGAAATCTTCACGAGGCATGTCGGGAATGGCATCCTTTAGACAGTCACTTCCGCAGTGCAGGCAATGCAGGTTGCAGCGCAGGGTGCATTCCCAGAAGAAATAAGTCAACGGGTGAGTCTTGATTTCGTTATGGCGGTAAAGTCGGTAAAATTCCAGCGCCAGGCGCTTTTTCAAGCCAAGCTTCATCGGGACTATTCCTTTTCTTCGGTGCTGGGAACATCGTTGCATGTTCCATTGAAATAGCAAGGAGGTCCGTAAACTGCAGGCTGGTCGATGAAGGCGGTATCCTTGACGAATGGCGATTCGTCGATGCCCATGGAACTGCTGGAATTTTCCTCGCTGGAATTGTTCGGACCTGTTGCGTTGCCAGGATTGCATTCTCTTGCTGCGTCTTCATTAACACCAAAGAGATTGGAAAATTGTTCCAGAGTGTAGGAACTTCCATCACTGCAATCGCAACCTTCCGTTTTCACAATTTCAACACCGTAATCCGGGCAGATTTCGTCGTGACAAGGAGGAATCGAATAGCTTTCGACCACGGATGGCTTACAGGTCGGCTGTAGCGGCTCCTGCACTACACCATACAGCGGCTCTATCTGGGGAATGGAATTAGACGAACTGCTTGAGGGACGAATCGTATTTTCGCTGTTACTGGATGTCGGTTCCACATTGCTGCTAGAATTAGGGGTTGTCTCGCTGGAACTAGACATTGCTGCGTCGGAACTAGACGGCCCGTCGTAAACAGGCTGTGTGGATGATTCCGAATCGCTGCAACTTGCCCAGAAACTAGCAAACGAGGCAATGATGAACTTTTGCCAATGCTTCTTTAATAAACTCATTTTATGTCTCCTAATCGAATGAGGTTACTTCTTGATTTTTACTGCGGTTCCATAAACGATGATTTCTGCGGCGCCTGCCATGACGGCTGAAGTCATAAAGCGAATTCCAACGATGGCGTCAGCGCCAACATTGCGGGCGTCCCGTTCCATTCGTTCTGTAGCCTGCTGCCTAGCTTCGTTCAGCATTTCTGTATAGCCTGCCAGTTCGCCACCGATAATGGATTTAAGACCTGCAAAAACATCGCGGACTACATTCTTGCTGAAGACGACGCTACCTTTGACCATGCAGATAGTTTCGATTTCCTTGCCCGAGATAAAGTCTGTGGTGAAAAGTCTCATGGGAACCTCCGTGACGTCGAAAAAAGGATAGATCTTTCCCTAAATATACAATAAAACCCGCCTTGTAGTTAAAGGCGGGTTTTGCTCTTTAAGAGCCCAGATCGGGAGTCGGACCCGAGACCTCTTCCTTACCAAGGAAGTGCTCTACCACTGAGCTACCTGGGCTTTTGCTTAGGTGAGCCCAAAGATAGTACAATATTTGGAACTTTGCAAGGGGTTTTTTGCGGTTGTTGCAAAATTGAGGGAAGAAAGTTAAAAAGGGGAAGTTTTTCCTATATGTCTCATGGTGAGACATATGACGTTTTTTTGCTTTTTTTGATGGCAAAAACTTCAGTTTGTTGTCTTTTCTCCTCTGTAATAAAATTGAAATTTATTGCTTAAAAACATAAATTTGGAACGCTCCATGAAACCGATTTCTGACTACAACGATTATCGCCTTTACATTAGGGATTTCTACGAAGAACGCAAGTTGATGACCGGCTTGTCCTGGCGCGGTTTCAATAAAATGGCTGGCTATGCTTCTCCAAGGTTCTTAAAACTAGTTTGTGACGGGAAGTCGAAGCTGAGTAGTGTCGGCGCGATCCGCCTTGCAAAGGTCATGGGACTTTCTAAAGTTCAATCATCGTACTTCTTAGCATTGGTTTCCTATTGCAACACTTCGGTAGAACGCAGAAAACAAGTCGCCTATGAGCATATGCAGGCTATAGCGAAGGACGAGAAAGTTCGGATTGTAGGGGACGACGCTTATGATTATTATAAAGATTGGTGGAATCCGATACTAAGGGAACTTGCCCCTAGAGTAGCGGTTGCGATACCTGCAAAAATCGCGAGCCTGTTCTATGAGAATGTGTCTTCGGAGGATGTGAGGAAATCTCTGGATTTCATGGTTCAGGCTGGCTTCCTGAAAAAGAACAAGAAAAGTTATGTGCAGACCGATAAGGCTATTCTTGGTTCCTCGGAAAAGATTCCGAAGGCCATTCGCAACATGCATAAACAAATGGCATTTTTTGCAGAGAAGGCCGTAGATAATTTCTCCGTAAGTGACCGTAATTTTTCTGGCATGACGCTTTCTGTAAATCGGGCTGCTTATGATCAGATTGTGAATGAACTTGACTCTTGCCGCAAGAAAATCGCCGCAATTGTCTCGGCCGCAGAGGAGTGTGACCGGATTTACAGGTTGAACTTGCAACTGTTTCCGGTGACAAAAGAGATTGAAAAATGAAGTTTTCTTTGGGAATGATTCTCGCTTTTTGTTGGACTTTCTTGTTCTTTGCCGCCTGTAGCGATTCTGAGAAGAAAGTTGCAAACGGCTATACAGAGGAACAGAACGCGACCAATTTGGATAGCGCGGCTTATGCGCTGTTGATGACATGGGAACCTGCGTCCCCTGTGGCTTTGAGAAAGGTTAACAACGCTGAATTTGGCAAGTCTTGGTACGAAATCCAGTTTACGACGGCAGGCAACTCCTATTACAAACACACTGGCAAGACAGTGGAAGATGCCTGCACCGTAGATCTGTATACCGAACAGAATGGTGTCCGCATGAACCTGACCCGCGTTTACAAGAAAGATGCGCATACGGAATTCTTGAGCCGCGATTCCCTGGACGCCGTGGTGGAAGACCATCTGAACAATACCTACGAAGGCAACAGCGCCGTGGCAAACTGCCAGGCAGATTCTACGGCCTTTGTGGATTATTGTTCCGAAAACGACGGAATCGTCACAGACCTATTCAAGCTGGACAAATGTACCATTCTCCATTTGATATGTGTTGTAAAATTCAAGCCGAAGGTTACCGCAAACGAATATTTGCAAGGCACCGCCAAGAAGATGAAGGACCGCTGCATCGCTGAATTCTACGCCCCGGAGGATCCTGAAGATGAGGAACCTGCGGAAGTTGCTTCCACCTTGTTTGTAGATGAACGCGACGGCCATGTGTATAAAACTGTGAAGATCGGCGACCAAACATGGATGGCAGAAAATCTGAACTACGCCTACCTGGTTTCTACAGAAACATTGGATTCACTTAGCTACTGCCCGGGAGGAGATCCGG
The DNA here is from genome assembly GCF_900142465.1 of Fibrobacter sp. UWH6. NCBI lineage: Bacteria > Pseudomonadati > Fibrobacterota > Fibrobacteria > Fibrobacterales > Fibrobacteraceae > Fibrobacter > Fibrobacter sp. UWH6. The sequence goes on along the minus strand of NZ_FRAX01000005.1, from coordinate 83,713 downwards.
CCAACTGTGAAAAGTACGGCAGATTGTATTCCTGGTCCGCTGCTGTGGATTCCGCGGATGTTTTTGGAAAGGGCGTAAAAGATTGTGGAGGAATGGATATCTGCAATCCCGGTCGAAACATCCAGGGCATTTGCCCCGACGGCTGGCGCATCCCGAATCTAGATGACTTTGAAATTCTTGAAGAAGAAATGGGTGGGAAGGATGTGGCCGGAGAAAGAGCTACGACGGAAGAAATGTTTGGAACGGATGATTATGGATTTAGCGCTTTGCCTGCTGGAGGTCTCTATAATCCTGCGTATAGTTCCGATGCAGGCTCATTTGGAGCTGTGGCAACTTTTATCATGACCACGGAATATGATTGGAATGCATGGGTATGGTTGCTTGTCAAGGAACGATCTTGGTCTCAATTCATGCAAACCCAAAAAAGTGCTTTCATGTCTCTGCGTTGCATAATGGGTACAGCTACTGAATTTGCAAACTACGTCGTAGATCCAGCCACAGTCGTGACTGGAAGTCTTACGGATTCTCGAGATGATCATGTTTACAAGATTGCGACAATTGGATCGCAGACCTGGATGGCCGACAATTTGAAATATAAGGGCGCATCCACAAGTTATTGTTATGATAACGAAGAAAGCAATTGTGAAAAATACGGTAGAATGTATTCACAAAGTGAGTCTAGGACAATCTGCCCAGAAGGCTGGCATCTGCCAACGGCCGAGGACTATGAGGATTTGTATGCTCATACGGGGAAAACGGCTTCGTCCTTGAAATCTGCCGAAGGTTGGAGTTCTGTTTACTATAAGAGTTTAACGGATCCTTATAGTTTTAATCTTTATCCAACGGGTTCTGTTACTGTAAAAACGGATGGGTCGCTGAAATTCCAGAGCTTGGAGCTTGATGCTTGCTTATGGACTTCCTCGGAGAAGGAATCGACTTCTGGAGAAATAGAGTATCTTATATATACTGTGCACTCAGGGTCCTATGAAATGGCTTCAAATGATTATGCCAATGTTCGCTGCCTGAAGGATTGATTAGTTGTCCTTGAAGCAACGAACAGAGAACACATTGCCCTTATCGCGGTAGTTCAGGATGACATCGTCCATGTTGTAGTACAAGCGTAGGTAGTAGGCGTCGGTACTGTTGAACTCGCTAGCAGACCAGAAGGTGGCATAACGACCGGCATCGTAGAAATCGCCATGGTAGTTCCTGTAGCCAGCCGGGAGCGCAGAGAAGCCAGAGGAGTCTGTTCCATTGCCGCTAGAATCCCAACCTGTCATAGACCTGAGATATTTGCCCGCTGTTGACGAAAGTGCTTCAATAGTGTGGTTATAACCGAATTTAGAATCGAAGTTGTTGATAAGTACTTCATACTCATAGAGGCTCGGCAAATGCCAGCCGCTTGGGCAAACTCCTTGAACAAAGCCGTTTGGCTTGCATTCCTTTCCATGAGCACAATCTGCATTATTCATGGCGACTTGCCAGGTATAAAGGCGACCGTATTTGGAGCAGGAATCCGCCTTGTTGTTGTAGCATCCACTCCATGCGTATTCGCCCATGTCAGAAACATCACCCGGATCGTAGTTCAAGTTCTGGGCCATCCAGGTCTGGGTGCTGGTAGAGAGGGTCTTATAGACCTGGCCGTCGCGTGCATCAGTAAACTCACTGTAGTCAATGTCAGGATTCAAGTAAGCCCATGCGCCTTTGCTAGAACTGACGCTGGACTCTTCAGTTTCCAAATTTGGGTCGGGGACGAGCTCGGTTGAAGAGGACGAGAATTCTTCTTCGCGGAAATGGCCGGATTCCGTGAAAAAGTCGCAACCCATCTTCTCGACAAGTGGGCTGAACACCCAACCATTTTCGCCATCGCACACAGCCTTGCCGTGGTATTCCACCAGGTAGGTTGTAACGCACCTCAGGCTCTTGCCGCAGTCGTAGTTCGACAGTTCCACGAAAGTCTCAACCGTATCGGGAATGCCGCCGCGGAAACCGTCGTTGTTTACAGGCCCGCTGGTGGAACTGGAATCATCGCCGCAGGCGTTGAGCGCAACAGCGAGCGGAACAACGCTTCCAAGCACAAAAGCTTTCAACAAACCGAACTTCATAAAGTTTTCCTCGATCTTTTACAACCAAATAGTAGAAAAGAACCTAGCGACTCCCGGCCGCCCGCAGCAACCGCTTTCCCTCAAACGCCCCACATTTCCCACGCATTTTTAGCCGAATTTTCTATATGTAACACCCTGTTACATATAGGCTATTTTTAATGGTCTCCTGCTTGACTTTTGCATTTTGCAACTGTAAGGAAAGTGGACACAAAAAGTTCTTTTTGATCAGTCCTTGATGCAACGGAGAGAAAGTGATGCGCTTCGTGACATTGATGAAGCATGCAGTCTAGCACTGGAATTCATGCCGTATGAATGATCCGAGGTTGAAGCGCCTAAGTATGAATGATCCGAAGCGCCTAAGTAAATTGTCGAGGAGCGGAAATACGAATCTTTCAAATACCCAGTTGCCATCTCGGTTTCTGAAATATACCCTGACAGCATTTTAGGGAAACCAACATAGTCATTGTAGTTTGAATAGGAACCTACCGTAGAATCAATGGCATTCGCCAGGTCATTCCACTCTTCATACGACGGAACGTGCCAGCCAGTCGGGCAAATTCCTTGAGCCTTCAGATACTGTGTGGAATCCTGTTGCAGTGAATAGTCGATATTTTCAGGGAGTTTCATGACTGTGTGCCATTTGTAGAGACGGCCCATGCTTTCGCAGTTGCTTTCGGCAAGGCCAGGGCACAAGCTTTCATCAACATCGCTGCCGTTGTATTTCAAGTTGTCGGCCATCCATGTGCGTCCGGCGATTTCTGTTGTTCTGTAAACATGGTTGTCGCGAGAATCCGTTAATGTTCCATAGGGGTATTCCCAACCGTTTGCGGTGCACTTTGTCTTGTTGAGTCCGTTGTCAACGAGCACGCCAATGCGTGCGGAATTACATTCCCCAAGAACCGAGAGCATGGTTTGTATTGAACTGCTAGAGCTCACGGCGGAACTGCTGGAACTTTTTACAGAACTGCTGGAACTACCTGGGCTTGTCTTTTGGGTCCATTGTCCGCCGCTGCAAAGGAATACCGTATCCGATACCGTAACCTGTTCGCCATTGTTCTTGTTCAGGCAAGGTCCAATTTGCCTTTCCAAGTCGCTCAGTCTTTTCCAGGTGGAAGACTGACACTTGTACGGAGTTCCGAACAAAGTATCGAGCATGTCGCGGTTGCTTGTATTGCATGTTTCAAAGACCCATGTGTAGTCTCCGAGTTTCCAGGTTCCCTTTTCGCAGACGCGTACCGTGGTGTCTTTTTCGTACAGCACGACTTTATGGTAGCTTGAATCGGTGCACGGGCCAATTTCCTTTTCTATGTCGGTCAGCTGTCTCCAGCCTTGCTGTGCTGACGGGCACACTTGCTGCACAGAATCGAATGTAACGACTCGGCCAACATTGCTGCTGTCGCATTTGCCGTAGATGTCATTGATGTATGGCTTTTCCCAGGAACTGCCGTGGCATGCATAGACTTCCCCAGTTTTTGCAGTATCCAGTTTTCCATAAATATCCTGGTAGCAATAGCCAAGTTCCTTATTGAGGCCGACAAGTTCCGTCCAGTACCAGTTTTCGCAAACGTAGGTGCGTCCGCTGATTTCCACTTGCTTATAGCGGATTTCGGGCTGGCAAACTTCGCCAATTTCTGTAGGACCGGCAACCTTCCATCCGTTCTTGGAGCAAACAAGCATTGTGTCTGCATACCAGAACCTGGCCGAGGTATCGGAACATGCCTTTGCGGATGTGCCTGTAACAGCATGCCAGCCGTCACTGCCACATTCATAGCTAGAATCCTTTTCTGCCACGAAGACGTTTTCGTAGCGGTTGTAGCTTTCGCATGCAGGGAGCTCGTTGAACTTTGCCACTATGCCGAGCGGCCTTACGCACTTGGCGAAATAGAAACCGTTTGAAGAATCATCTTCAAAGAAGTTTTTGCCAAGGGAGTCTATGACAAACGCATAGCCGTCGCTTGTTTTATAGTAGCCGTAGGTTCCAAGGTTCTTGCAGGCCAACGTATCGTTCTTTTGGCAGTAGCCGCCGGTAGAAAGTTCGAGCTTTGCCGCCGAATAGGAGTATGCTCCCCTGCTTGCAAGGCTGTATCCCTTGGGGCATACTTTGCCAATGCTATACCTGTTGTAGTAGAGCCTTCCATATTTTTCACAATTGTCGTCATCATAGTCGTAGCAGGTACTCTTGACGCTATCGCTTTCGATACGGATGGTTTCCTTGATCCACTTGTAGGGCCCAATAACGACTGTACTGTAAACGGCGTTGTTTACGGAATCGACAACCGTGGTGTCGTCATTTTTGAACTGCGAAATGTCAATGACCGCCGCCGAAGAAAGTTCCTTCCAAGAGGAGCTGCTCTGAGCCGATGAGGAAGATTCCTGTTCAAGGTCGTTGGAGGATTCCGGGTTTTCTTCGCCATTGTTGCTTGCGCTTGCGCTGTCATCACTGCATGCAGCAAAGGTAAAGAGCATTGCTGTCATGAAAAATAATTTAAGATAGCTCTTCATTTTTCAACCTCCTTAGTAGTCCTTGACGCAACGGACGCCATGAGCGAAAACCTTGCTGTTGAGCATGTACATTTCTGGAGTTGTGGTCGAAAAATTGTCATAATCCACAACATCCGAAATTATCGTAGTTTTGCTGTTAGCAAAGCTAGCTCCCCAAAAGTAGCCGGTAGTATCTATCTTTTCAAAACCTGTAACAACATCAATGCCGTTACGATACCATTGGTAACGGAAGCCTGTCCCTGCGACTTTCAGGCCGATTGCATATACAGGAATTTTCGAATTGTTCACTGCTCTTCTAAGCGACGATAGTTCGTCTTCATCCGGGATATGCCACCCTGCCGGGCAAAGTCCCTGCCATTGCGGCTTTATCTGGTCATATCCAAGGATGGTCTTGTCGTAAATGGAATCAAGCTGCATAGCAGTGTGCCATTGATAAAGGAGGCCCCTGCTTTCATATTTGATGTTGTCGTTTGGATACCAGAAACGATCTACTCCAGCGCCCTTGTAGCGCAAGTTTTCGGCCATCCAGGTCTTTCCGTCAAAAGTAGTTGTGTAGTAAACGTTTCCATCGCGAGGGTCCTTGAGGGTTTCGGTCAAAACAGCCTTCCATGAACTGGCCGTGCACTTGGCGGTAACCATTGAGTCGGAATAAATAGCACCTTCCAGCGCAGTTGTGCACTTCTTGAGTATTTCTTCCCTTGTAGCTTCCTTCCAAACGTTAGGGTCGGGGGTTCCAGAGCAGATGTAGTACACGTCTTTGTAGCTAATCAGCAAGTTTGCCCTGGGTTTTGCGCAGTAGCCTGCTACCGAGTCAATCGGCTGCATTGCATACCACTGGTACGATCCGCGGTCAATGTCGCAAATGTATTCGACTCCGTTGAAAACGCCCGACAGTTTAGTTTTTGTCGAAGAACAATTTCCATAAACATCGCTTACCGAAGCGGCAACCCATGAATTGCTCGTGCACTTGTAAGAAATTCCACTTGCAGTTTTCTTTATGGTGCCGATAAGGTCAGCAGTGCATGCCCCAAGAGAAGCTACATCGTTTGTTATTTTCCCCCAGGAGAACTGTACGTTTTGCGACTGCGATGACGGAACCTCGATTCTGCACAAATAGGATGTGTCCCTGTACGTCTTGATTTTGCCGAAGGTAGTGTCGGTGCATGCGCCAATGGATTGTTCAATGCTGCTAAGCTGCTGCCAGCCGTAGGTGCGGCACTGGTAAGACTTGGTTCCGATTGCGGTAACCTTGTTCATTTTCGCCTGGTTGCAAACGCCAAGGTAAACGGTGTCAGAAATGGCGACCCAGCTCCCGGCTTCGCAACGCATTGCCGTATTGCCGTCAACCTTTACAGAAAGTTCCTTGGTGCAGCTCGCCGGGTTTGAAGAACTGGAATAAATATTGATCGAAGAGGAACTCAAGATTGTCTGCAGCGACAAGTTCCAGCCGTTTTCATCGCAGGTATATGGAAGGTTTTGGAACATTTCCGTCCTATACTGGCTGGGCTTTTTGCAGAATCCATAGACTTTTTCAATTTCCTCGAGCGATCTCCAGCCATCTTCTTCACAGACCTGCGTTATGGGGCCTATCGTCATGACGGAATCACGCATGGAATCATCGCAGTCGTAAAGATCGACTGGTGCTGCGTAGGACCATGTTTCGGATTTGTAAAAGCGCTTGCTCCTGCAAACGAATATGGCAGTATCGCTCTTGAACAGCGCACCGGCATCGTCGCAGTGGTCTACAAAGATACTCGAAGAATAAACGGGCCTCCAACCATATTCCCCGCAATGCAGATCGTCTTTTATGCTCCATACATAAAAAGAATCCACAAGGGTACGCGCTTCGTCGTCACATTCTGGAAGATCATCGAACTTTGCTACCACATGGGCGTATTTCATGCAGCGCAGCGAATAGTAGGTCATGTTATCCTGCTCCGTTGCGTAGCTTGAATCCTTCGAAATATGGAAGGCCTTGTTCTTTGCCGTAATGAATGCTCCTACGGAATCAGCGCCAACGCAACCGGAGGAATCCGAAGTATTGCAGAATCCGCCAAGCGTAATTCCAAACTTTTCATCAAAAATTCTTCCATTCCGCACAAGGTATTCCCATTCGCTTTTGAGCGGTAGCCTAAAGTTGCCCGGGCACAGCTCCCCCGCATCCAACGGCCTGTAAAGCCTGCCGTACTTTTCGCAAGACTTTTCATCGTTACCGTAGCAGGTGCTGTTGATGACCTTCGGCTTTACCGAAATGTTTTCTGCAAGCCAAACAAACGGGCCGACCGTAACCGTCTTGTGCTTGATGCCTGTATTTTCATCCAGGTAAAAGCCCTCATCGATATTAATTTCAGAAATATCGATATGCGTAGTCGAAGAATACTTTGTAGAAGAACTACTTTTAGAATCGCTGCTAGATTCCGGGGAATCGCTGTCGGAGGACTCAAGCCCAGACGAAATTTCCTCTTCATCTGGTGCGCTGCTAGAACTTTCGCTGCAAGCAAAAATGCCAATGGATAAAAAGGCAATGCAAATAGTCTTGATAAACTTGTCTAACATGTCTCACTCCTTACTTCGAAATAGCCCATGACGTTCCGTTGCAGAAATAGCGCTGGCCGTCTAGCCCATTAACAAGCTTTCTATAGTTTATTTCATCGCATGCGCCAAGGGCCTGCGTCAAGTCGCCAGACAAAACCCAGTTGCTGCCGTTGCATACCATGCTTGCCCCGGCATAGGTTGCCGTTTCGCCCTCGAAATTTTCCATGCACATAGTCCCGATGCTCCAGTTGAGCGCCGTAGTAACGACCCAGCCCTTTTCGGAACAGCCATAATACTTGCTGATATACTTCTTGGTCGCACCCAGGTTACTGTTGTCGCACTTTCCAAGGAAATCCTTGTCTGTAGCGGTTCTCCAACCCGTAGAATCGCACATGTAGTTACTGCCGTTATACACCTTGAATTCGCCACGGTTGCTTGCCTGGCACAAGCCGATTTTCTGTTCTAGCGTAGAAGATACAGACCAGGTGCCGCTTGTAGAGCAGTAGTATCTTGTTGGCGAAGTGTTACCGCCTGAAGTCCAGTCAACAATATCGTATGCCCTGTCAGCGGTACATTCCCCGTGAACCTTCGAAATGTAGCTTGCCCCCGCAGAATGCCAGCCGGTAGAATCGCAAACATAATAGGCGTTGTACCCGTCCTTCTCCAGTGAACCGAACCTCTTGCTATAGCAAATTTTGCCAAGAGTTTTTTCAAGGGTGGTAAACGCGCGCCAAGAAGTGTCCGTGCAGGCATAACGATTTTCATTGAATGTTGCGGAATCTCCGTTGCGGGTTTCTGTGCACTTGCCATAGACATCGACAAGGTTTGCCGTCCTCCACCTCAGGGAATCGTTGCACACATAGATAACTTCATTTAGCGTATCTAGCGCACCCGCAATCTTGCTTGTGCAAAAGCCGAATTCAATTTCAATATCAGAAAGGCGGACCCAGCCGGTATCGTTGCAACCATAATAATCCCCATTGTACGGAATATATAGCCCTTCTTTTTTCTTGTTGCATTCCTCTACAATGTCTTCAAAAGAAGCCTTGCGCCACCCTGTAGAATCACAATAGTAATTGTCATTTTTAATGGAACCGACAAAGCCAAGAGCTTCGGCATTGCATAGGCCAAGCTTTATTTCTGTAGCGGTAAACTTGCGCCAGGAATCATTTTGGCAAACATAGTCAACGCCGTTGAACTTCGTTGTAGAGCCGTCATTGGCAGCACCGCACTCAAGATCCACGTCATCTATTTCTGCAATTTCCCAGGAACCATATTTGCAAATGTAGGTAGTGTCGTTGACTACCGAGGTGTAGCCCTTTCTTACATGTTCGCAATCACTATTGAAGTTGTCAACCCACTTGTAGGAGCCGTTGCAGCGGTAGTTACTCTGGGCATCCGTCACATAGAATTCCCCGAGGCTCATTTGAGAAGAACTATCGCAGGTAGGGAGGTTTTCTACGGACTTCACTATGTAGGTTCTAGAAATGCAGCGTAGCGAATAGAAACCGTTATTCTCGGCAGGCGCAAAGGAACCGGTCAACCCGTCATTTGTCACGAATACGGTATTGTTCGCTGTCAGGTAGAACGACTTCGAACCTTGCATTTGGCAGCTCAGTTCACCGTCGTCGGCCTCGGAACAAAATCCAGCCTTCCTGACGTTCATACCGAACTGTTGTTCCTTGTCTAGCGAACTTCTGTATTTTTTCAGCTCTTTCCAATCCTGTTCCGATGGAATTTCAAAGCCCTCTGGGCAAGCTTTCTCCGCCTTTGTAGCACGATAGAGCATGCCGAAATTTTCGCAGTTCGCATCATCCAGGTCGTAACACATGGGGCCGGCAGAGAACGTATCGTAATGAATGTCGCTCATGAGCCACTGGTACGTTTTGAACCGCACCAAAGCATAGGTATTGCCGCTCTTGGAATCGTAAAACTCTCCCACGTTCAGGCTGTCAAACGAGGATTCATGCGGAACCGTATCCAAAACGTCTTGATTTGACTGTTCGGAACCATCCTTGGATGGACCAGAACCGCTATCATCGCCGCAGGCTACGAGTGCCATAAAGATTGGTACTGCGCACCCAAGAGCCAATGCTTTAAAACAAATGATCTTCATAAAAATTTCCTCATACTTTTACAACCAAATAATAGAAAAGAACCAAGCGACTCCCGACCGCCCGCAGCTACCGATTTTTCGAAAATACCTCTCATTTTCCTCGCATTTTTAGCAAAATTTTCTATATGTAACACCCTGTTACATATAGGCTGTTTTTTGATGTGTTCAAAAAAAATGTCAACTCTTTTAGGGAAGGACACCTCAAAAAAGTTTTCAATGGATTATCTGCGCACTCTAATCAAAAATACATCATTCATACCTGCGCACTCTCTCTAATTTTTAGTATATTTATACCTGCGCACTCTCGAAAAATACGGGTATTTATGGCATTCAAAAGAAAAATCTACTCCAAGCTGCTTGACTGGAAAAACACCACCCAAGGGAAAAAAGCCCTGCTCATCGAGGGCGCAAGACGTATCGGCAAGTCCACCATCGCCGAAGAGTTCGCTAGGCACGAATACAGATCCCACATCCTTATCGACTTCAACGATGTCTCCGATGCAGTAATTAACGCGTTCAACAACCTTCTGGGAGACTTGGACACATTTTTCATGGTGCTTTCCACCGAATATGGCGTAGAACTTTTCAACAGGGAATCCCTGATTATCTTTGACGAGGTGCAGCGATTTCCAAAGGCAAGGCAATCCATAAAGAAACTCGTAAAGGACGGGCGCTACGACTACCTTGAAACGGGATCCCTCATTTCCATACAGCAGAACGTGAAGGACATCACGATACCTTCCGAAGAACGCGCCATGGACATGCACCCCATGGACTTTGAGGAATTTTGCGACGCACTTGGCGAATCCATGCTGGTCAAATACATCAAGAACTGCTTTGCAAAGAAAATTCCCCTAGAAAGTGGGCTTCACGAGAAAGCCATGCTCATCTTCAAGGAGTACATTCTTGTTGGCGGCATGCCCCAAAGCGTCGCGGCGTTTCTTGAAAAGCGGTCCTTCCAAAGGAGCGACGAAGAAAAGCGGGACATTCTGAAGCTGTACCGCGACGACATCATGAAAATCGAGGACCGTTACCAGTCCCGCGTACTGGCAATCTTCGACCAGATTCCCGCATTCCTTTCGCAGCACGAAAAGCGCATCGTCTTCAGCGAAATCCAGGCGGGCTCCTACTTTGCACAATATGCAGACACCTTCTTCTGGCTCGGCAATTCAAGGATCGTCAACGAATGCTTTAACTGCACTGACCCTAATGTAGGCCTGACACTTAACGAAGAAAGAGCCTACATAAAATGCTACATGGGCGACACCGGTCTCCTGGCAAGCCACGCCTTTAGCGAAAACGCCATAACCGAAAACGAACTTTACAAGCAAATTCTCAACGGCAAGCTCAACCTGAACGAAGGCATGCTGTACGAGAACGCCATAGCGCAAATGTTACGTGCAAACGGACACAAGGCATTTTTCTACACCCATTACAACGAAGAAAAGCACCGGAACGACATCGAGATCGACTTTATCATAACCGACAACAACAAGGTGAACTTCAAAATTTTCCCCATCGAAGTCAAGTCGGGCAAGCGGTACAAATACGAATCGTTGACAAGATTCTGCGAAAAGTTCCGCAAGCGAATCGGCGAGGCATACATTATACACCCAAAAAATTTCGAAATCAAGGACGACGGAATTATTTGCCTACCAGCCTACATGGCCATGTGCCTATAGAACACAACTGTCAAAACATTCATGGCCTGATGATTGGGCGTTCCCCCAGCTTCGCTGGGGTCGGCCCCTTGCGCTATCGACTCGCGCTCCGTGCGACTGCACAAGGCAAGCGCCGCGCGAGTCCGACCCCATGCGGGCTGCGGGGCCTAACGCGAATGTTCAGCCACGGAACTTGCGCTAGACCTTTACGCAACGAACAGAATTGGCATATTCCTTGGATTCGGTATCGCTGTAGCTATCACTGTTGAAGTCGAGGCGCAATTCCAGTGTGTAGGCATAGTTATCACCATCTTGTCTAGTCGACCAATTTTATGGTAGATTTGGGCAAAATAAATTATCCAGCAGAAAAATAATTTACCTACTAAATAATTTTAGAAATTTAGCCATTTATTGGGCGTTCCCCGGCTTCGCCGGGTCGGGCTGTCGCGTTATCGCACGGCAATTTTTATGGCAAGAATAAGGCAGCCGTGCGTCCGTTCAGCCTCGCTTCGCGAGTCCGAATGGCTTCGCCACTTCCATCCCTAACGCGATTCTAGTGTGAAGTGTGAAATGTGCGGTGTGGAATTGACAATCCGTCGGCGGGTTAGTCGGAGTCCTTGATGCAGCGGACGGAGTAAGCTGTTGTTTTTGAATGGCGAAAACTACCCATGCCTATTGAAACTTGATCAATACTAGCCATTGCAGCATCTTTTTTCTCATTAAAATCGTGAGGAGTGCTACTCCAAAAACTAGCACTGAAGCCTAAATTATAAAAACAATCGCCTACGCAAAGCGTACTTTTCTTAATTCCTGATGGCTTAACGGAAAATTTCCAGTAATCAGTTCCCTTACCATCTTTCCAAAGGTTTTCACTTTGTAAACGTTCTTTAGAGAAGCTGTTCCAAAAACTAGCTACCTGCAAGAATAGAAGCCATTCCGTTGAATCAGGCAAGTACCAGCCGTCAGGGCAAATACCGCGTACAGGAGTCCGCTTCGGAACAGCGGATGATTCAAAACCACAATTTTCGCAGTCGTCGTTCATAATTCCAGCACTATCTACGGCAGCGGACCAGGTATAGAGACGGCCATACTCATCGCAGTAGTCCGTATCGTTGTTATAGCACCAGCTAGTAGAGTCAAAAGTGTAGCCGTTATAATTATACTTCACACCCTTGTAAGCATAATTCAAGTTCTCCGCCATCCAAGTATGGCTTCCATAAGTCACAGTTCTGTATGCCCTACCGTCCCTTTTGTCAGTAAAGGTTCCCTCGACAATAGATTCATCATCTAGCCCCCAAGAGCCTGATTCACTAAATTTATAACATTTTAATGGATACCCTTCAAGATCTATTTTCGCTCCAAGATTTTCACTTGTACAGCCAAGTCCAATCGCTTGCTCGCTACCTGTAGCTTCCCTAAATGAACTAGAATCACAGACATACAGCATATCGGTGTGTATATTTCCAGGAACCAGCTTAAAATCTTTTGGGCATTCTTTTTTGTATGTGTTTCTTTCCAAAGAGGACGCTTCACGCCAATCATCGCCCGCTTTTTTACAAATAAAGTAGATTGTATCACGGCTATTATATGGCGAAGGATATACAGAGCGAATCTCCCCTAGAAGAGATTCCGTGCACCCCGATCCTACAGCAATTTCAAATGTCCAAGCATCTCTCCAGCCTGAAATTCCGCAGACATAAAAAACTGAATCCATTTTTTCCAAGTCATACGCAGGCATCATCTCGCCCCGCAAATCTTTGACACAGGCAGACTTCAGCTCTATTTCCAAATCAGTCGCTTTGACCCAAGAACCCGACTTGCAGGCTACATAGGACGAAGAATCCTTCTTTCCGATAAATCCTTCCCTACTCGCATCGCATTCTGGCAACGCCTTTACCGTATCCTTCACGCAACTCTTTACTTTGTTGTCGTTCCCGCCGCCGTTCTTGCAAGTCGATTTTGCGGCATTGAATGCCATCTCCACGCCCGCTTCGGATTCCATATTATACATAGAATAAGTCTTAGAATCAGTCGAGCCGTCGGCACTCTTGATGGTCACGATAAGGTCCTTGCCGTCCACCGTGTAGGTGTATTCCGCATCGTCGCCGAAGTTGTCCTTGCGAACAAAGTGCCATGTACTTATGTCGGTCTTGACCATGGCGTCGCAGGCGCCCACCTCGGTGCAGGTCTCGTTCACGGTGATTTCGGGTTCAAGGATTTCCGTCGGGCGCGAGCTGCTGGACTTCGCAGAACTGCTAGATGTCGTAGCGTCGCTGCTCGATGAACCGTCCTTATCAGAATTCTTGGAATCGCTGGACCCGTCGGACTTCTTGCTGCTCGACGACTTTGTAGAAGTCGAACTCGGCTTTGTCTGGTCGTAAGACTTGAACCACGCATCACCATCACACTCATACAGAAGGTCTTCGCTTTCCACGAACACTTTTTCGCCGATGACATCCATGCTGCACTCGTATGTCTCGAGTTCTTCCATGTCGGCCACTTCGGCGGGGAGCCCCGTCCCTTTCGGCGAAGACGACCCGTCGTCCCCGCAACCGATAAACGCAGCACCAAGCACCCCCGCAAAGGTGCAAACCGTAAACTTTCTGGAGAATGTATTTTTCATAGCAAAACCTTTTGGAAATTCGGATTTATGAATTCGGATTTCGGAATTGATAATTCATCGGCGGGCTAGTTTGAGTCCTTGACGCAACGAAGACTTAGGCCAACTTTCTTCTGTTTGCCGACTTTTGATGCTTCACTGTCTTTATAGTAGAAACACTTGCCCCAAGCGTAGTCATTCATATTACCCGCAGAAGCAGTCCAAAAGTAGGTGCGGTATCTCTCATCGACGAAATTGCCATTATAGTCCCTAATACCGGCAGGAAGCACCGAGAAGCCGTATTGGTTAGCACTGAAACCGCTATACCAGCTACTAGCGGATTTTAAATTCCAACTAGCACTGAGGAAACCACCAGTGTAAAAAAACAAGGTGTCATACTCTGCATTTGTAGGCACATGCCAGCCATCAGGGCAAATGCCACGGTGCAGGTTGTTTGGTGTACAAGATCTCATATAGCCACACTCAGTTCCTGCATTTTCACTGAACTGTGCGGCACTGTCCATCGCTGCACTCCAGGTGTAAAGACGACCGTATTTATCGCAGTTGAAAGAATCATTTTCGTAGCACCAACTGGTGGAGTCTGAAACATAGATTCTATTGTCGGCACTGTACTTATAAGGCACTCCGGTATAGGCGTAGTTTAAGTTCTGGGCCATCCAAATTCGACAATTTTCGCCATATTCTCTGTCGCATATAACCACGGTTTTGTACACTTGTCCATCCCGTTCATCGATAAACTCACCATAGTCTACGTCCGGATTTAGATAATCCCATGCATTTTTCATTTCTTCACTCGACGAAGACTCTACCTTGCTCATGGCACTGCTACTTTGCTTTTCACTCGAAGAAGAACCAACCGACGAACTAGAATCGCCCTTATGGCTGTTAGAAGAATTTCCAGACTTCACAGAACTGGAACTCTTGGTGTCAGATGAGTCCTTCGTTTCTTTTGCCGAACTACTGGACCTATTCGACTCCACTTTACCGTTGCTGGAGATTGCTTCATCCTTATCGTTGGAGCGAGAATCACTGGATTCTTCGCGGCTATCGCCACTCAGAATGACGTCATCGCCTCCCGCCGACGACGAATCATCGCAGGCGGTCAGGGCGAAACAGAGCACCCCCGCAAGGGCGCAGACCGTGAACTTTTTCGCGAATGTATTTTTCATAGGGAAACCTCTTGAGATTTAATCCGAGTCCTTGATGCAGCGCACCGTATGTTTATCCTTATTCTTTTTGACGCCTCCTGACGTGCTGACAAAATTTGCAAACAAGGATCCATCATCTGCGGAAACGCACATTTGGGAAGCGGTTTCTTCAGATTTTTCCGTGGAAGCCCAATAGCAAGAAGTCAACGCTTTACCTCCATAATACTGGGTGGTATGCTGGGTTGCAGTGTGTCTAAAATAGAGATTGTTTAAATCATCTTTCCATTTTAGAGGCTTATCGCTTGCATGGGCCATCAAAGTCCAAAAATCTTTTGTGGTCGGTAAATGCCAACCCTTTGGACAAATGCCTCGAACTTTGCCGGATGTAGAACAGAACTTTCCATTGCCGCAGCCTTTGCCGTCTGTTGAATAAATTCCTGCACTATCCATGGCAACGCTCCAAGGATATTCTTTATCATACTTGTTGTAAAGCGTGTCTGTCGTATCTTGAAGCCGTAGGTTATCCTGCATCCACCATTGGTCTCCAATTTTAACAGTTCGGTAAACTATTCCGTCTCGCTCATCCACAATGGAATCGCTGCATCCGGAGCCTTTGCAGGGGTCTATGACGGGAATGGTTTCGTCAAAAGTCGGGAAGGAAATTTTTGTATCCGGTTCGGTCGGTTCGTAAGAATCGAAATGTCGAACGCATCTTACGGACATGTGGTTACTTTTATCCTGATACTCCCAATCATGATCGAATAAATAACTATGTACTTGCATATAGGTGGCATATTTTTCTTCGACAGATGAACTTGTCCACATAAGGGCGCCATAGCCTTCGTACCAGTGTCCTCGTTTGATTCCAACTGGACGGATGTTTAACCCAAGTGAAAAAGCTCCGCCGGCACTGAATTCCGTTTTGGATTCGATATCCTTATTTTTGTAAGCCATATATTTAAGATCCAACACTTCAGCACCAGACGGCAAATGCCAACCTTCCGGGCAGACTCCGCGGATAAATCCCGTGTCCGGATAGGGACAATATTCAATTCCGTAGCCGCAGCCTTTTCCATTATCACTGAAAATTCCCGCGCTATCCACCGCCGCACTATACGAATAGAGGCGCCCATCTTTTTTACAATTTTCCGGATCGTTTTCGTAGCAGGAACTTGTAGAATCTTCTGTAGCCGACGGTTGCAAATAGCGGTAATTCAAATTTTCCGCCATCCAGATCATATACCCGACTTGGACGGTCTTGTACTTTTGTCCATCTCTGGAATCGATGAGGGTTCCATATTTACAAGAATCGACTTCGTCTGTTTTACAGGCTACAGCGCGATTAAGGTCATTTTGGATATCGGTGGAAATGGCATAAGTGGAATCTTCTTCTGTTTTAATACAGCGCAGGTAATTTTTGTGGGAAGATTCCAGAGAGCCATTATCGTAGACTGCGGCATATTGTGGGCTGAGATAGAATTTTTTGCTGTACTTGGAACTTCTTTGCACAGAAGTCCAAAAGACGGAAAAATTCGTTTTGTAATACCCGGAATGAGTTGACATGATCGCAGAGAATCCGTAATCATCGGTTCCAGTCGTTTTTTTCCCGTTTGAACCTATCTCCGAGTAAAAGGCATTTGCATTATGAAGATAGTAGCCCGTATTTACTTTTTGATAATGTGCTCCCGCATAATATAAAAGCTTTTGGTATTCGATTCCGTTCGGCACGTGAAAGCCTTCCGGGCAGATTCCCTGTACAGGATAAGACGGTCTGCACATGACTCCGTTTCCGCATCCTTTTCCGTCGTCATTCAAAATTCCCGCACTGTCCATGACAGCACTCCAAAGATACATGCGTCCGAATTTTTTACAATTTTCCGGATTGTCTTCAAAACAGAAACTGGAAGAATCCAAAGAGGCAGTTTTTCCTTTGTAGCGGTATCTCAGGTTTTCGGCAATCCATGTCTGGTCCCCGATTTTTACGGTCTTATAGACTTCGCCATCGCGACTGTCCTTGATTTCTCCATAGGAAATTCCCGGATTTAAGAAGTCCGCTGTTTTTAAATTTTCGGGATTTATATCCGATGTATTTTTCTTGGATGAGCTGCTGGATGTTTTGTTCGAAGAGGAACTCGGTGTGGTCCTGTCGTTTGTTTTTTGCCAAGTTGTGCCGTCACATTCGTAATTCAGAGCTTGTTCAGAGACATAAATTTTTTTCCCTGTTATTTCGTCATTACATTCATAAGTATGCAGCTCCGCCAAGTTCTCGACTTCTGCAGGGAACTCATCGCCACCCGCCGATGACGAATTATCGCAAGCCGAAAGGGCAAACCCGAACACCCCCGCAAGGGCGCAGACCGTAAACTTTTTCGCGAACGTGTTTTTCATAGGGAAACCTTTTGAGATTTAGTCAGAATCCTTGACGCAACGGACGGAAAGCCCGCGGTTCCTGTTGCTGACGTCCAGGTTCGCATCGTCGTAGTTCAAGTACATGCGGTACGCGGTGTTGCTATAGTGCTCCGTAGAACTCCAGAAGTACGCGTAGTTGCCCTCGTTGTCGTAATTCCCACTGAGGTTCCTGAGGCCAGCAGGCAACGCCGAAAACGAGAAGGCATCCGTGCCGTTGCCGCTACTATTCCACCCGGACGTAGACTTGAGCTTTGTTCCGGCGACCGATGAACCGCCCACCGCCGTGAACAGGGTGTTCCATTCCGATTGAGTCGGCAGATGCCAGCCTTCGGGACAAACGCCACGCACTGGGTATATCGGCAAGCATGTCTTAAGATAGCCGCAGCCCTTGCCGTTTGTGCTCCACTCGCCCACGCTGTCCATGGCCGCAGCCCAGGTATAAAGACGGCCGTACTTGGCACAGTTGGCAGGGGCGTTGTCGTAGCACCAACTGGTGGAATCGGAGGTGTAACTACCATATTTATAGGGAACACCGGTGTAGGCGTAGTTCAGGTTTTCGGCCATCCACACCTTGTCACCGATTTTCACGGTCCTGTAGGTCTGTCCGTCGCGGGAGTCGGTAAGCGTGCCGGTGACCACGTCGTAGGCGCTGGCGTCGCTGCTGCCGCCGGGAACGCTTGCGGAAGAGCCTTCCACGCCTTCGGAGCCGCTGGAGTCCGGCTCTTTGGAAGCGCTGGACTTGGTCGATGTTCCTGCCGAAGAAGGATTGTCCTTGCTGTCGCTGGAGTCGTCGGTCACTTCGGCGGGATCGTTGGACTTGCTGTCGCTGGACTTGGCACTCGATGAAGAAAAGTCGCAGTCCATCTTCTCGATGAGAGTCCCGATGACCCAGCCATCCTCGCCATCGCACACTACCATGTCATGGTATTCCGTCAGGTAGGTGGCGACACACTTCTGGCTCTTGCCGCAGTCGTAATCCGACAGTTCCATGAATGTCTCGATGGTGTCGGGAATACCACCACGGTTCACGCCATCGCTAGACCCGCTAGTGGAACTATCATCGCCGCAGGCATTGAGCGCAACAGCGAGCGGAACGACGCCTCCAAGCGCAAAAACTTTCAACAAACCAAACTTCATAAAGTTTTCCTCGATCTTTTACAACCAAATAGTAGAAAAGAACCAAGTAACTCCCGACCGCCCGCAACAACCGCTTTCCCTCAAACACTCCTCATTTTCCACGTATTTTTAGCCGAATTTTCTATATGTTTCACCCTGTTACATATAGGATTTTTTCGTAGACAATTCGTGAATTTTTACAAGAAATAAGGAACGTAAATCCCTTGTTCTGGAAACTTTTTTAAGCTATATTCTACCATATCACAATTATCAAGGAAAAAAAATGAATAAGATTATCCTTCTGTCTGTATTTGCTGTCGCCGCAATGTTTACCGCATGTAGCGATGATTCCTCTTCTAGCGCAAGCTCCAAGGCCTGCGTTTACAAGTACAATGGTCAGGTAACAAATTGTACCGCAAATGCTGACATGATTGAAGAAATGTGTCAGGGTGACAATGCCGAACTTGTTGAAAACTGCCCGGCAGGTTATACTGTTGAATGCCCGACCGGAGACAAGATGTTCGGTACAGAATATTACTATGGTGAAGGCATGCAATGCCCGACTTTCCTTGCAAAGTAATTTTTACTTCTTAAGTAAAAATGCCCCGCACTTTTGTGCGGGGCTTTTGCCTTGAAGACAATCGCAATTTTTGAACAAAAAAATATTTGAAGGAGCTCTCATGAAGAGAATAATTTTGTTTTGTTGTTTAGCGCTTTTGCTTTGCTCTTGCGCAGGTATTAATGTTAAGAAACCCGATATTGGAAATGTAAAGAAGATTGCTATTCTTGCTGTTACTGGTAACGAGGAATTTATTGACATTGAAGAGTTTAAAGAAAAAAAGGAAACGTTGATGTCATTTGTCGGTGGCATTATCAAGGATAATGTTGAATACTTTACCGAAGAACAGGTGACCATCGTAACTCATGGTGCAAATGAATTGCATAAGGCATTAAGTAGCATCGATGGATGGACAGTCGTTCCTTTTGAAGAAACACTCAATAGCGAAGATGTGAAAGCTTTCTTTGCAAGCGATGCAATTCAAAAGACTGCTGAGGCTATTGAAAATGCCGAAAACCATCTTCACATGGACAAGATCCATAATGCCAAAAAACCGCGTTATGTTACCCCGACTGGCATGATGCCGCTTCCTTACAACTACATTGTTCCATCTGGTCATTACTATGTGAATAACACGAAGGTGGAAGATTTCATTCTAAAGCCGGTTGGCGAACTTTGTGAAAAGCTGGATGTCGATGCTATCGCTATTGCGGATTTTCAGTTTGCCTACGAAAAAGGGATGATGACCAAATTGATGAATCGCGTGACTCCGATTGTCCGTGTGGATGTGGCCTTGGTTGACAAGTCCGGTAATATGATCCTTTATTCTGATCGCGGATGGGATCAGTTTGAAGGTGATGACTATGCCCGCTATAGCAATGGTGGCGTTGACATGAAGGCCAGTGGTACCGTGGATGTGTATAGGGCTGCAGTCAACAAGGCTGTGGAAGGTTTTAAGAAAAAAGCCGCCGCAAAGATTGGTAAGTAGTTCTTTTACTTCTTAAGGAAAAATGTCCCGCACTTTGTGCGGGACTTTTTCTTTTTATGGGAAAATTACTTAAGGAAAATTTGCAAGGGCTTTTGACGAGGTCGCCTGGGTTGTAGATTTCGTCGGGGTCGGTCATGACGCGGAGCTTAAGGCTTTCTGCGTTGCCTACACCGGGAAGTTCTGCAATCAGTTCACCGAATGCACAAGTTACCTTGTCATCGGAAGCACGCTTGCATTCCAGAATATTGCACTCGCCCATGAAGGTGGCCACAAAGCGATTCACCGGATGTTCGTAAACATCTTCGGGAGAACCATCCTGCACAATCTGGCCCTTGTACATCACCAGCACGCGGTCGCTTACGGCGATGGCTTCGTCCTGGTCGTGAGTCACCATGATAAATGTGGTGTCCGTCTTCTTCTGGACTTCCTTCAGTTCCACCTGGAGTTTCTTGCGAAGGTTTGCGTCCAATGCGGAAAGAGGCTCGTCCAGCAAAAGAATGTCGGGCTCGTTCACCAAGGCGCGGGCATTTCGTTTTTCAGGTCGGTGATGTTCACCATTTCCATCATGGCGTTTACGCGCTTCTCGATTTCGTCCTAAGGAACCTTATGACTCTTGAGGCCGAAAGCGATGTTGTTAAAAACGTTCAGATGGGGAACAGGGCGTAACTCTGGAACACCGTATTGATGGGGCGGTGTGCCGGAGACTTGCTGGAAATGACTTCACCACTGAGAATCACTTCGCCTGCGTCGGCCTTTTCGAAGCCTGCGACAATGCGAAGGAGCGTGGTCTTTCCGCAACCGGAAGGACCACGCAAAGTCACGAACTGGCCGTCCTTGATGAATACGTCAATTCCCTCGAGCACTGCCTTTTAGCCGAAGCTCTTGGAAACGTTCTTGACCTGAAGATCGAAAAATTTCATAGAGGTATGAGGTACGAGGGCACTCGCGAAGCTCGCCTTGAGGTCTGAGCATGTCGCTACGCGACTTATAATGAAACGCCTTTGGCGTCATTAATAAAACTCATACCTCGAAGGCCGTAGGCCGACCTCGAACCTCGAAGCCTTGCTTTGCAAGGCGACCTGCTAACTATGCAGGTACTCGATGATGGCGTCGTGGATGGTGGTGAACACGCTGCGCAGTTCTGCTTCGTCTTCTTCAAGCAGCGTCACGCGGAAGCCCTTGAGGTCTGTGCAGAAACTGGTGCTGGGCACCACGCAGATACCCTTTGCTCCCAACAGATAGTACACGAAGCGGTAGTCCAGATTTTCGGTCTTGGAGCACCATTCTTCAACCTTGGCCTTGATCTGCGGATTGTCGATCTTCAGGCTCTGGTGGTTGTTCAGAACACCTTCACGGAAGATGATGGTGTTGTAGAATGCACCGTAAGTGGGGTTGAAATACAGTTCCGGAATGTCGGAAAGAATTTCGTTAATAATAGCGCTACGACGGCCAATCTTTTCGTTCAGAGCCTGGCGGTGTTCCATGAAGCGAGGATCGCCCAGCACGCGAGGAATGGTCATCTGGGGAAGGGTGGTGGAGCAGACTTCAACCATCTTGGCGTTGTCAAGAGCGCGGCAGAAGGCGTCGAACTGTTCGTCCTTGTCGCGGTTGTAGTATTCAGCCCAGCCGCAACGTGCGCCCGGCCACGGATATTCCTTGGAGATACCCTTGAGAGCGATAGCCGGAACGTCGCCGATGTATTCGGCCAGAGCGTAAGCCTTTGCTCCATTGTAGGTAATCTTGTTGTAGATTTCGTCGCAGATGATGAACAGGTTGTAACGCTTTGCGATATCAACGATCTTCTGGAGAATTTCAAGAGGATAGACCATGCCAGTGGGATTGTCCGGATTCAGAATCAGGATGCCAGCGATGGAGGGGTTGTACTTCACCTTGTTTTCAAGTTCTTCCAGGTCCGGATACCAGTGGTTTTCCGGCTTCATGCTGTAGGTGATAGGAGCAGAGTGTGCATGTGCTGCTTCTGCAGAGCTGTGGGTGCTGTATGCAGGAGACGGTCCAATGATACGGGTGGTCATGGACAGGAGGCTGTACAATGTGGCGATTGCATCACCGAGGCCGTTGAAGAACAGGATGTCGTCAACGGTAATCTGGGCGCCGCCCAGTTTGTTGGTTTCCTTCACGATGAATTCGCGGGTTTCCAGCATACCCTTGGACGGGCAGTAACCATAGGAACGGTTTTCCTTGGAAAGGTCCACAACGATGTCCTTGATCCATTCAGGGACTTCACACTTCTTTTCGATGGGGTCGCCAATATTTTCCCAATGAATCTTGGACATACCCAGCGTTTTCAGGAGGTTCGCCTTCTTAACGATCTCACGAATTTCGTAAGACAGTTCCTTGGCACCTTCGGTAAGCAAACGCTTTCTCATTTTATACTCCTGTATCGTATTGAAAATTCAAATAATTTACCGCTTAATAATAGATAAAAAATGATTTTGAATTTTCCTTGTTTGTTGTTTTTGGTTTAAAATTGGCTAAAATAAAAAGGGCTGTCCTTGCGGGACTGCCCTTTGAATTCCTTTTTGTCTGATTCGCTTGTTGGTTGCGTATAGACCCTTTACAATTCTTGAACAGTCGCGTATGATTCAACACAGGCTCGTGCTTCCGCCGCGCCTGCCGCAATTGCTGCTGCGATGATGTTCTGTTCAAAGATCTTGTTCATGTCCTAAAATATACTTCTGGATTTTATGTAAGTCAAGGCATAAAAAGTCTTTTTTTGGGGAAAATTGGACTCCAAATTAAGATTTTTCCCGATTTGGAGCCTGTGTTTTTTAGTTTGTATGAGATGTTTTTGAGAGGACGCTCATTGAAATGGACTCCAAAATGGGAGTTGTTGTGAATATGGAGTCCATTGGATTCAGTTAAAGTGAATTTTATTGTTAGTTTGTGCGTAATATTGGACTCCAAATCTGCAAAATGCGGGCGTGTGGAGCCCAAAAAATGAAAAAAGGTCTGTTTTAGGGAAACTCTCTAACGCAATGTCGCCTGTTTTCTATTTTTCTGCTCATGTCAACAGAAACCATATATGACCCAATCCGCAAGAAGGATGTTCCCGCAACGCCCGAAGAACACGTGCGCCAGGCGACTATCCGTTATTTGCTGGACCAGGTGAAAGTTCCGGAACATTTGATTGCGGTAGAGTTTTCGTTGAATGTCGTTGATCCGAAGACGGACGACCGTGTGGACATTATGGTCCATAACTTCCGTGACGGTGCTACGATAGACAAACCTTGGCTTCTGGTGGAGTGCAAGGCTCCCGGGGAATACAACTGGCCTGCTTTACAGCAGCAGTTAAACAAGTACCTGCAGATTTTGACTCCCAATTATGTGATGCTATCCCTTGGGGATGGGGTCCGTTATTTTAAGCTAGACGGAACAACAAAACGTTTCGAAAAAATTGAGACTATGCCAATATTCCAATAAGTGGCTGTTCTTGATTTTGATGTCACTGCACCACGGAGGTGACTTCTCCGTCGCGAAGGCGAGTGGTCATCTTGTCGCCAGCTTTTAACTGACTTGCGTTACGTATAAACTTACCTGCGGCGTCCAGAGTGAGGGAATATCCCTTGGCTAAGGTGGTTGCCGGGTCTGCCGCTTTTACACGTACTTCGGATAGAGTAAATTTGGATTTGGCGAGGTCAAGAATTTTGCGGGATCCTTGTTTTAAACCTTCGGTGTTTCGGTCCAGTCGGGCACTCTCGTCTCGAATGATGTAATTCAGGTCTCGTTTTAAATTGCTTCCGCAAACGGCTAACTTTGTTTTTTCGTTCTGAATTTTAGCTGTTACTTTTTGCTGTAGGCGGGCACCTGCATTGGCCAAGGTCTGGTTTTCCCGAAGGATTGCGTCCTTGGCGCCGATGGCTACATTTTGGGCGGCTACAAGCATTTTGTTCCAGCCATCATTGACTCGGTCAATAATGCGCTTGGCGGTATCTGTAGGCGTGATGCAACTTTGGTAGGCCACCTCGTCCAGCAAACTTTTATCAATTTCGTGGCCGATGCCGGTGAAAACGGGAATGTGATAGTTGGCTACAGCACGGCAGAGGGCTTCGCTATCGAAGTAATTCAGGTCTGTTTTAGAACCTCCTCCACGGACGATGCAAACTACATCGAGAGAAGGCTCGCGGGCAAGTTTTTCAAGCGCAGCCAATACCGACTTTTCTGTTTCTTCTCCCTGCATCTTGGCGTAAACGGTCATGACCTTAAATGCGAAAGGGGAGTCTGATAGCTTTGATGTAAAATCCTTAAAGGCGGCTGTCTTTTCGCCGGTAATTAAACCGATGCGCATGGGCATTTCGGCAAGATCCAGACTCTTGTTTTTTTCTAGCAAGCCTTCTACGGCCAGACGTTTTAGAATGGCACTCTTTGTAAGGGCCAGTTCTCCAACGGTGTATACCGGGTCAATGTCCAGAATCTGGGCTTGTAATCTCCCGGTGGGAATATAAAGGTCTGCTTTAATCTGTAAGCTTACCTTTAATTCTTCCCGTAATTCGAAGGGTTGTTCAAAACTCTGGATCTTGGCGAGGATGTAGGCAAAACGGCTGGCAAAACAAGTCAAGTCCAGGGCGGCAACGGGCTTGACACTTCCTTCCACAAAGTCGGCGATACTGATGTAGACAATGTTGGGTTTTACCGTCATTCGGGTAATAACCCCGCGAACCCATACAGAAGGGGTTTCTTCAACCCTCTTTTTTAGGGATGTCAGGTACTGGGTAACGGTAAAGGACTTGATTTCTTGCGCCATGGGGCAGAATATAATTATTTATGCAGACCAAAATTTTATTTTTATAGAACTATGGCAAAAGTTGTATCTGCAATGGAAGCACGTCAAAATTTTGGCAACCTGTTGAACCAGGTTGCCATTAAGGACGAAGAGATTGTTATTGAACGTGCCGGTAAGCCCT
Organism: Fibrobacter sp. UWH6; assembly: GCF_900142465.1. NCBI lineage: Bacteria > Pseudomonadati > Fibrobacterota > Fibrobacteria > Fibrobacterales > Fibrobacteraceae > Fibrobacter > Fibrobacter sp. UWH6. The sequence goes on along the minus strand of NZ_FRAX01000005.1, from coordinate 59,032 downwards.
TGGCTCGCCTGGTGAGTGTCGCTGCACCCGCAGCCGGCAAGCTGGACTTTCGCGATATCGGAAAACTTCCCAATCAGATTTGGGAAGAATAATCCTTTTTAGTCTGCGGCCTTGATGATCGAAATCTTCAGGGTGTCGCGCATAGAGGGGTCAGCCTTGCTCTGGGCAATAATCTCGGCTGTTTCTCCAATACCGCTTTCCTGGATCATCAGGTAATCAGAAGAAATTTCCTGTTCATCATCATCATCGCTACAACGGTACAAGTTGTCGCGGTTGATGTAGTTCAGGGATTCGCAGGGAACGAACCAGCTCACATCGGAACCAATTTCCTTCCACTGGGAGGAACTCTTTGCTTCGAAGTTGAAGTTGTTAATGTCCTTGAAGCGGAGGACGGAACCGGCAGACTTCTTAATGAGAGTCATTGGTTCATCCTTTTCGAGGTCGTAGAAGTTCATGCTCTTCAGAAGGCCGGGCTGCTGAACCATCACGAAAAGCTGCAGCACGTATTTCAGGGAATCCGATACACCGGAAAGGGCGTAGGAATTCAGACGCAGGTAGTGCAGGTAGTAGGGTCCCTTTGCAGGAACCTTCAGTTCCCCACCATAGGTGCAGCTGATGGAGGCGACCACTTTCTTGTCCTTGTTCAGGATTTCGCAGGTGGAGGGGCTGTTGAAATTGTCTTCACTGTAGTTTGCTATCCAGTGCTTTACCATCAGGGAATCGCCCTTCTCGTAATTACCAATCCAAACGAACTGTTCCTGACGCAGGTTGTAACGGTAGATTTCTGCTTCGGGGAGATCCTTGGGACGGTCCGTCTGGAAGGTTTCGCCAGGATACTTGATGGAATCCGGGTTGGCGAAGTATTCGCCCTTTTCGAGTTCGCGGGAACGGGTGGTTGTGGTAAAGAATGCGAAAGGACCGCTCCACACGCTGGAGAAAGTTTCCGGAGTAATCTTCAGAGACCAGCTTGTGGTGTCGTTGGGAATCATCATGGTGTCGATTTCGGATACGGCTTCGCTCAGCAGGGAATCGTTTTCGAAAAGTTCGCACTTGTTCAGGTTGGTTCCTTCGGTGGTCAGGTTCAGGCTGTGGCCTTCGCTGGCGGAGAAATCAATCGTGATGTTTTCGGGAGCGTCATCACCCATAAGGATGATGCCACGCAAGGTGTCGCTCATTTCCATGGAAACGGAATCGTTTTCGCCGGTGTATTTGTAATAGGATGTGTCAATCTGAACAAAAAGACGTGCCGTAGATTCGTTCGTGAATTCACCCTCGATTTCCAGGTAGTAGTGGTTGGGGGTGAATACGACAAACTGGTTGGAGTCCCTATAGGTGGAGTCCGGCTTTGTTCCCAGACTGGGTACCATGTAGTTGTCATAAATGGAATCACGATGGGCATCGTTACGAGGAATTGCCGTAAGAGCCTTCAGTGCTTCGCCGTATTCGCTTCTAATGCGGATTTTTTCGCTGGCAATGTTTGCCACGGAAGCCTTGACTCTGATGCGGCTGCCTCGGGTGAGTTCACCGATGTACAGAGGAACTTTTGTGGCGAGACTGTCGATGTAGATTTCGCTACTGTCTTTTGCATCGGCTGTATCCTTGATCAGTTCGATGTTCAAGTCCATCTTCTTGTTCAAAACGATAGTGTCACCGTAGTCGATGTCGGCTCGGGTGCTGATGGATGAACTGGAAGGTACATAACCGAATTCTTCCGGTTCTGAATTGGAACTGGAATCGTCTCCGCATGCGAAAAGGAGACAAGTGGTGCCGGCAATGGCGGCTAACTTAAGTCCTAGAGTAAAGATGTTCTTGATGCTCATAATTGTTCCCTAGTTCAAGATATAGAATTTCTGTTCGGCAGAGAATGCTTCGCCAACCACCTTAAGAACGTACTTGCCGGTGGGGAAGGCCTTTGCCTTGAATTTGATCGTGGTCTTCTTTTCGCCGTCCAGTTCGCGGGCGGCAACGGTAAGCATACGTTTGCCGAATTCGTTCAAGATTTCAATTTGAACAAACTGCGGGTAACCGACGGTCAAGTCAAAGCTGCATTCGAGAGTATAAATATCTACAACGACCTTGGTCAAGGTATAACCACCATCCATGGCGTCACCACCTACGGACTTGGTGTTGTCGAAGTAGCCGACCATCAGGGACGGAGCAAAGTTTTTGCCTGCGTTATGAGACGGAAGAACGACGTCGTTGGTGTCGACTGCGGTTAGGATCAAGGTGTACAGGTTGGAAGGATGCTTGCGCTTGAAGAATTCTGTAAGTGTAGGTGTACGGAGGAATGCACCAAGAGGAGCCTTGGGATTCAAGGTGATAATGCCAAGGAAGTCTGCATACTTGGTGTCGACACCGCCACCAGAATTCTTGCGGATGTTGAATTGACCACCGGGCTGGGGAAGGTTGGCGGGAGCGTTTTCCCAGGTAAGTTCGTAGTCGGGCCAGTCAACGCCTAGCTTCTGGTCGCCGAACTTCATGTCCTTTCCAGTTTCCTTGAGACCAAAGATGTTCAGTTGCATGGGCTTCTTGATGGAGTCCACGGTTGCTGGATCGAATTCCAACTTAAGGGCTGCGTCAAACAGAGGACCGGGCAATGCGGAAAGGTCGAACTTGAGGTAAATCTTTCCCACGGAACCGGCGGTGTTTGAAACTCGCAGTTCAGGGTCTGTGTTGTGGGGGCTATAGTTGTCGAATTCAGAAATCCAGGTGGCTGCTCCGCGACCGCTGGGGATGTTGTCTCCATCGTTGTCGAGAGTGGTGTAGCGCTTGTCGAACACGTAAACCTTTGCGGTATCGTATCCAATCTGGTAACCGTCATCGCCAGAGAAAATCACATTGTAACGTCCACTTGCCGTAAAGGAAATGTCGGTTTCGTATGCGGAACTGTCAGAGAAAATAATCTTACCCGGACCGGCGCCTTTTTTCCAGTGGACCGGCACTTCGCAAAGACCGTCGCCACGGCCGTCATCGATAATCGTGCCGGTAACGCGGATGCGGTTCGGCTGAACAATCAGCAATTCGTCGGGGATCTTGGCGATGGGTTTTTCGTTGGAACCCTGCTTAGGAGCATAGCCCACAAACACGGGCAACAATGCACCGCCGCTTTCGGTTCGGGAAAGTTCTGTGCCCAGGAGGGACTTGATTGCAGATCCCTGTCGAGATTCCTCGATAACCTTGTGGAAGGGGTTGCCTCGAGTCAATGTTTCACGGAGGCCAACAATAGAAAGGCCTGCGTTGTCATTGATGAACATGGGGCGGTCCTTGGCCTTGTCGCTATCCACCACCTGCACGCCGATTAGTTCTGCGGAACCCTTGTTGAAGTTCTGAAGGATGGTGTTACCCTTCTTGGCAGTAAGACCTAAAATCCAGATTGTACCGCCATTGTTGGTAATCTTGGGACCCTTGGTGTCGCCCATCATGGTAACCTGACGGCCCCACAACTTCTGGTTGTGGTTCAGCTGGATTGTTCCAACAGCCACGTCTTCCAGGAAGAAGTCGCCTCGGCCGTGTTCATCGGTTTCCAGGGAACGGAGCATGGTGTTCTTGATCAAAATGCTTCGGGTGGACTTCTGGATGATGCCGCTACCGAATTCAGAGAATCGTTCGATGGTCAACTCATTGAAGGCTCCGTTTTCTACGATGAACTTGCCCTTGCCGTCGATTCGACCTTCGATACCGATAATTCTGCGGATTCGGTTACGAATATAAATGTCACGGTTGATGGTCCAGCGGCCTCCCGGGGGAAAGTACAGAGTTTCTGCACCGTCATCAATGGCTTCCTGAATGGCCTTGGAGTCATCGGAACCGGTATTGGAGCGTCCACCGTAGTCGCCTGCGATGGTAATCCAGTTATCGGCCTTCTGTTCTGCGTAGTTGGGGGTTTCTGCCACGGCAACACGCATAGTCTGCTTGGGACTATGGCAGAGCTGGCGGCTTTCCTGAGTGGTAAATTCAATGATTTCGCTGTTAGACAGGGCGTCCATGACGCCTTTTTTCTTGGAGGTCAGCATGGTCTTGAAACGGCTGACCTTCATGGATCTTGCGAACAGTTCGCTTTCGTTCTTGATTGCGGTTGTGGGCTTGCCCTTCTTCTGTTCGTTGTCAAACTCCAGGGTTCCGTCTACAAGGCTCATGATGGCATAAGGGCCGTGGTTGTAGACTGCAGGAACATATCCCTTGAAACGTAGGGCTCTAATTGCCAGGTTCATGTCTTCATTTTCCAGACCGTACTTGGTCTGTCCGCCCAGGGTGACGTGTTCCATGGTGACCGTTCCCTGTTCGCCCTTGGCGTAAACGCCGACCTGGAAACCGCGGATTTCCACGTTCTTCAGGAGCAGGGGACCAACGCCTTCGCTAAAGCCCAGGTCAATACCATACACACCGGTAGAGTCGCCGGAGTAAATCTTTACATTGTTGATGGCGCCCTGGTTGGAGGCGTTGAACTGGATACCGATGGCGCCGGGGTTGCCCTTGCCGGTACGGATGGTCATATCGCGGATGGCGTTACGGATTCTGGGTTCGGGACCCATACCCGTGTTAATGGCTGCCTTGGGGAAGTCCGGATTGTCAAAGCCGTAGGTACTATCAGCTAACTGGAGAATGGTTCCGCCGATGCTCTGACCTTGAAGAATGGTTCGTCTGCTGGAATTTTCTGCCTTTTCTGTGGTGGGCCAAACCAGCTGGTCGGTAATTTTATAGATGCCATGGGGGAGATAGATGATGTAGTCTCCATCCGGATGGTCGTTCAATGCCTTCTGAATGGCTTCGGTGTCGTCGGTCTTGCCGTCTGCCTTGGCGTGATACGGATCCTTGGTGACGTTGATGACCTTGGAACCCAGGGGAAATTCCACCTGGGCAAAAATATTGCTTGCAAATAGGGCGGAAACCGCCAGAATAAACCTAAAACCTCTACACATACTTAAAACCTCGTATGTTATACAATATAACTAGAAATTTACATAAGTAAAAAAAACACCTATTTAAGGAAGGCTCAAAATGGAGCATTTCTTACCAAAAACATACAATGTTTAGGCTTTACCGGCATTTTTCGTAGACGAATGGGTTGTGGTCGCCCTGGACTTTGAAGATTCGACGGTCTCTTTCGCATTCTTTTTCTGTGACTGGGTACATTTTGTCCCAGGCTTCAAAAAGTTTGCGGTCTTGTTTAGACAAATTAATCCCATAAGTCTTTTCCATGTAGAAACTGACTCGTGCAATAATGCCTCTCGCTTCTTCTCTAGGCTGGGCTTTTTTCTCCTTGAAGTCGACGATGGTCTTGCACTTGCCGTACATGGGTTCGGGATTGTTGGTCCACTGGCTGTACATGAAGTTGTTGCGGTCCCCATTCACTTCGCCGATGGCCGGGTAGAGGTTATGAAGGTCCCCTTCCATGATCTTGAATGTGGAATCATTGGCGCTGCAGTTCTTGCGGCCCCCATCTTTCCAGCAGGGGAGAAAGTGGCCCATGTTATGGGCGGTCACGATGTGTTCCCATTCGATGGAGTGGGCGCGTTTCAGGCTTTTGCGGTTGGGGTTGTGGCGGGGCTCGAAATCGCAGGAGGAAAAGTCTACGGTTTTCTTGTCTAGGTATCGACAGCCGCAGTACAGGGTTTCCTGCAGTTCCCCATAATAGATGCGGCGCATCTGCTTGCCTGCTTCGCGATAATTATAATGCCTGGGTTTGGCCTCCGGATCGACCTTGGCCTGGGCAATTATGGCTAGACCGCAAATTACGGCCAGCAGTATAAACGTAAAAAAATGGCGTGCTCCCGCTTTTTTTCTGGACATATAAAGAATACTCGATATAAAAAATGGATGTGCTATAAAGGTACATTAATTTTTAAATTTGGCGCATGCAAAACGCAGGTATGGAATACTTGAATTCCCGACTGATGTTCGGGATGATGCCGGGGCTCGAATCGACTCGTAGACTTTGCGAGGCCTTAAGCAACCCTCAGGAAAAGTTTAAGACCATCCATGTGGTGGGTACTAACGGCAAGGGCTCTACCAGTTTCTATCTGGCGGGAATCCTTCAGGCCCATGGCTATAGAACGGGCTTGTATACCAGCCCTCATTTGGTGAGTTTGCAGGAGCGTATTCGCATAAACGATTTGCCCATTGGTGCCGAAGATCTGGATCGCCTGCTTCTGAAGGTAAAGTCTGCTGCAGAGTCCATTAACGCCGGTGCCGCGGAAGTGGTAATCGAACCCACCTTCTTTGAAGTGCTTACGCTTGTGGCATTCCTCTATTATGCGGAACAGAAAATAGATGTGGTTGTTCTGGAAGCGGGTATGGGCGGTCGACTGGATAGCACTGCCGTTGCCGAGGGCGATATTGCCGTGGTGACCAGCATCGGTCTAGAACATACGGAGGTTCTCGGGACAACGGAATCGGCAATCTTGAAAGAAAAGATGGCTGTGCTGGGGGAGGGCGACCTTCCCGGAAAGACATTTGTAGTTGGAGGCTTGTCGCAGGAACTTTTGGCAGAGGCTCGTCTATTTGCCGAAAATCGTGGTGCCACTTTAGCCGTGCCTGAAATCCGTGGAGACATTGTGCTTCCGAATCTTGGACGTCATTATGTGGAAAATGCCAGCCTGTCGATGATGGCGGCGAAGATGTTCTGCAATTCAATGGCTGGACGCATGGCTTTTGATGATGCTCTGGCGGTACGAACCTTGGCGACCCGCAGCTGGGCTGGTCGTATGCAGACCCTGTCTGACTCAAATGGTCAGGTGCGTTTCATCTTGGATGGAGCTCACAATTCCCATGCCGTTAAACGCCTGGTGGAAACGCTGTCGCAGTATTATCCGGGGCAGAAGTTCCATTGTGTTTTTGGAGCCCTGAAAGACAAGGATGTTGGTGAAATGCTGAAGCTGATGGCACCCCATGTAAGTCATTGGCATATTACCAAGACACCTTATCCTAGGTTTAGAGAACTGGATGACCTGCGTGAACTTCTTGCCGGGCTCGGTTTGAATGTGGCCAGTGAGGGCTTACTTTCTCGTGAGTTCCTGGATCAGGTGAGCGCTGCTGCTTCTGCTGATGATGCGGCTCCCGTGCTGATTACGGGGAGTCTCTACATGATTGGCGAATGTGTGCAGGCACTAAAGAATGACTGTGATGGCCTGGCGTTCTTCCGCGGTCTTGAACCTACGACCAACGAGCATCGTTAATTCTTTTATTATTTAGGTAAGCCTATGAAAAAAGCCTTGCAGATAAACTGCAAGGCTTTTGAATTTAGACTTTTAAACCTAAAGGATTAGTCCAGTTCTGCGTAGGACTTTTCTGCCAGGGCGCGAACCTTCTGCACAGTGGCTTCATCCAGCTTGTCGTTACGTTCCTTCATGGAAGCAATCAGTTCGTCAACCAGGTTTACGTCCAGGACCATCACGCCATAGACGTTGAACTTACCGTCTTCGGAAACTTCAACCTTCACATCGGTAAAGGTAGCGCCGTTCAGGTGGGTGTCGATCTTGGTCTTGGAAGTGGTCTGGAAGTGTTCCACCAGGGCTTCCTTTCCTTCGACGTCAACTTGTTCCTTGAAGTTCTTGGTGATTGCCTTGACCTGAATGTCCACAGCGCGAGCCAGGTCAACGCGGGCATTCTGGTCTGCCTTTTCGTATGCAACCTGTTCGTCAGAGGAAACGCCCTTACCGAGGCCAGCAACCTTGTGTTCAGACTTGATGTACTTGGTCTTGAGGTTCTGCATTTCGGTCATGGCGCTTGCTGCTTTCTGCTGGGGAGTGCTGGAACAACCAATCAAAAGAGCTGCAACAGACAATGCGGCGACAAAAAACTTTTTCATTTTAATAATCTCCTTGCAAAAACGTGGTTTTTGACTGCGATGTCAAACTTTGTAACAAAAATATGATAATTAAGTTATTCGGTCAAGATATGGCAAAAAAAAACTGCAAAGATGTGGTTCTGCACGTTCTTTTTGGGCTTTTTTGACGTATTTAGGCCTTTTAAGTGGGTTATTTACTTTTACAGTAATCCATTCAAAAACTTCGGTCCGTTGTAGGGCAGGCTTTTTTCCTTCGTGTACGCAGTAGTGGGCTACCGGGATCGTTTTTTTCGCAGAAGCCCATAAGCAGAACATCAAATTCCTGCTCGGTGCGTTTTGTTTTGCTTGTGTTGCAATTGGTTTCGCTTTGACTTCCGCGGAAACGCTGCCCGTAAAATTGGGAAGAATTTTTTGGGCGTTCTCTAAAGAATAGATTCCATTTTCTTTGGGGGGCAGGGAATGTTAAGGATTTTTCGCAAGTTAAACTGTCTTTAAAGCATTTGAAACCGGCAGGGTGATGTGTGACTGTGTCCTCCACCTGTTCTGGGATGGAAGTCTCAATAACAATGTAGGCTTCGGCTTTGTATCGGTAGCAGTTGATGTCTTTTTCGAGGGGGGGGAGCATTTAACATCGCCAATGCAAAAAAGATTGCATAGAAACTGTAGAAAGGGTTGCTTATCTTCATTAATGTATATAAGTAAAGTAATGCTGATTTGTAAAAAAATAAGAGCCATTTCCCTAAGGAAATGACTCTTGAATTTTTATGGACGCACGGGAGCACCGCGCTGCGCTCGGCTTACTTGTTGTTCAGCTTGATCAAGTTCAGGGCGGAGCCTGCCTTGAACCATGCCCACTGCTGTTCGTTGTAGGTGTGGTTCAGCTGGATCTTTTCTTCAGAGCCATCCTTGTGGTGGATTGCGAGGGTCAGAGGCTTGCCCGGAGCAAATTCGGTAAGACCGATAATGTCGAACACGTCCTGTTCCTGAATCTTGTCGTAGTCGGCAGGATTTGCGAAGGTGAGGGCCAGCATGCCCTGCTTCTTCAGGTTGGTTTCGTGAATACGGGCGAAGCTCTTCACGATCACGGCCTTGACGCCCAGGAAGCGGGGTTCCATAGCGGCGTGTTCGCGGCTGGAGCCTTCACCGTAGTTTTCGTCACCGATAACGATGGAGCCGATGCCCTTATTCTTGTAAACCTTGGCAAGTTCCGGAACTTCCTTGTATTCGCCGCACTGGCAGAGAACCTTGTTGGTTTCGCCATTGAAAGCGTTCACAGCGCCGATGAGCATGTTGTTGGAAATGTTTTCCAGGTGACCGCGGTAGTTGAGCCACGGACCAGCCATGGAAATGTGGTCGGTGGTGCACTTGCCCTTGGCCTTGATCAGGATCGGAGCACCCATGATGTCCTTGCCATCCCATGCTGCAAACGGAGCCAGAGCCTGGAGGCGCTTACTTTCCGGATTGATGGTCACGGTGATGGAGGAACCATCTTCTGCCGGAGCCTGGAAGCCTGCGTCCTTCACTTCGAAGCCGTTGACCGGGAGTTCGCACTTTTCAGGAGGATCCAGCTTAACAGCCTTGCCTTCCATGTTGGTGAGAGTGTCGGTCATGGGGTTGAAGCGGATGTCGCCAGAGAGGGCGGCGATCACAGCCATCAGCGGGGAAGCCACGAATGCATGAGTATTCGGGTTGCCATCGGCGCGCTTTGCAAAGTTACGGTTGAAGGAGTGAACGATGGTGTTCAGTTCCTTCTTGTCGGCACCTGCACGGTCCCAACGGCCAATGCAAGGACCGCAAGCGTTGGTCATGATCACAGCGCCGAACTGCTTGAAGATGTCGATGAGGCCATCGCGTTCAGCGGTGTAGCGAACCTGTTCGGAACCCGGGTTGATGATCAGCGGGCACTTGGGGCCGAGACCTTTGGCGAGAGCCTGCTTGATCATGCTTGCAGCCATGAAGAGGTCTTCGTAGCTGGAGTTGGTGCAGGAACCGATGAGAGCTGCGGAAACCACCGGGGTAGATTCCGGCTTGGCTTCAGTAGCCTTGATGGATTCAGCCATGTCGGTAACGGCAAATGCGCGGTCCGGGCTGAAGGGGCCATTGTAATGGGGAACGAGAGTGGAAAGATCGATTTCCACAACGCGGTCAAAGTACTTTTCCGGTTCTGCTTCAACTTCCGGGTCAGCCTGGAGGTAAGAAGCGATCTTGTCGGCGGCTTCGGCAACTTCTGCACGGCCGGTGACCTTGAGGTAACGGCTCATGGAATCATCGTAGCTGAAGGTGGAGCAGGTAGCGCCCACTTCTGCACCCATGTTGGCGATGGTTGCCTTGCCGGTAGCGGAGAGGCTGCGAGCGCCTTCGCCGAAGTATTCGATAATAGCGTTGGTGCCACCCTTAACAGTAAGGATGCCAGCGAGCTTCAGGATGATGTCCTTAGCGGTGGCGAAGCCCTGGAGCTTACCGGTGAGCTTCACACCGATCATCTTCGGGTACTTCAATTCCCAGGGGAGGCCAACCATGGCATCCACAGCGTCAGCACCGCCAACACCGATAGCCAGCATGCCGAGGCCACCTGCGTTCACAGTGTGGGAGTCGGTACCGATCATCATGCCACCGGGGAATGCGTAGTTTTCGAGAACCACCTGGTGAATGATGCCTGCGCCCGGGAGCCAGCAGTCGATGCCATACTTTGCGGAAACGGACTGGAGGAAGTCATACACTTCCTTGCTGTCCTGCTTTGCCTTGGGAAGGTCGACTTCTACACCTTCCTTGGCGATGATCAAGTGGTCGCAATGTACAGAACTTGGAACAGCGACCTTGGATTTTCCAGCAGTTGTAAACTGGAGGAGTGCCATCTGGGCGGTTGCGTCCTGCATGGCAACGCGGTCCGGGTTAAATTCGGCAAAATCAGTACCACGAACATACTGCTTGGATTCTGCACCGTCGATCAAATGGGTGTAGAGAATCTTTTCTGCAAGGGTGAGGGGGCGGCCAAGGAGCTTGCGGGCGCCGTCAACGCGGGCTGGCATCTTGGCATAGACCTTCTGGATCATGTCGAAATTGAAAAGCATAGTGTCTCCTGAAGCTATCAGCTACGAGTCTTGAGTTGTGAGCTAAATAGTCGCACCGAGGGCGCCTAACTTAAACTCATCACTCACTACTCATAACTCACTGCTATGGTGGTTTTGTGTTTAGATTTTTCGGCTAAAAATCTAGAAAAATCTTGCAAAATTTATGCCAAGCCTGCTCACGAAACTTTAGTCCAGGATGTATTCATCAAACGTGATGGCTCCACTCAACAAATCGATGCAGTCCTGTTCCATCATTTCAACGATGGTTGAGGGAGAAAGCAGGTCCGGAGTCATTTCTGGATCGGTTATGTAAATTGTATAGTCTTCGCATTGAGCGTTGAATTCTTCCTGGACTTTCTGGCAGATTTTTGTAAATGTTTCTGCGTCAATGCCGGTATAGGTGTCGGTTATGGATGCTCCATTACTGTTTATCGTCATATATGAAGTTTCCGACCGGCCGTCTGCAGTGACAATTTGCATAGTATAGGGGTCGCTGGGCGATATTTGACAGGAAATGGAATTTTCCTGAGTCGTTGAATTTCCACCATTCGGTGATGTTTCTGGCAGAGGATCGTTTGTTACTGGCACGTCATTTGTGACAGTATCGCTTGTGCTGGAACCTGCCAAGAACTCTTGCTCCCCCGCTTTGCAAAGGCTAATCTGGACTTGAATAATTTGATTCATATCCATGGATGTATTTGCACTGGAGTAGATCTGGACATGGTTGTCTTCGCAATCAATATTTGCCTTTCCAGATTTAATCATGGCTTCATACATGGTCTTGGCTTGTTCGCACAGTGATTTCATAGTTGGCGAAGATGCTAATGAAGACTCTGTATAAGAGGTGGTTTCAAGATAGCCTGGGGTGTAGGTGGAGTGGCCGGTTGAGGTTGTTGTTTCTCTGGGTTGGCTAGTCCTTGAAACAACTGTAAAAGTATTTTCTGTAGCGTAGATGGAACAGCTGTAACTTTTATCGCCCTTCTGATTGGAACTTGTGTACACTTCCCTGCCTGTGCTGGCAGGATCCTTGAACCAGTTTTCCTCGGTAACAGAAGAAGCTGTTGCGTTGGAAGAATTTTCTGATGTGCAGGCGCATAGAATTGCTCCCAAGGACAGTGCACCAAGGAAAAAAGGACGCTTATTCATTTTCATAGAACCCCCATTGTTTTTTCGAAAAAATTTAGTATGAAATATCTTTTTATATGTTGGAACAACGGCTGATTGCGTTTTGAATTACGTAATCAAAAATATCTTTAAAAGGTCCATTGACTGCTCCGCTATTGTTTAGCTTTACGTAGTTCCTGGTGCATTCAATGTCTGCATCTTGGTTATCCTTTTTGACGGATAAACAAAGTGCCTCCATGACGTCTTCTGAGGATGGATCCGCTTCAACGTAAACAGTGGTACTGGCTGTTGGGTACTTTATTATCGTTTGGACAGTCGTTGTTACATGAAAACCCGAAGAATTTGTTGTTGAAACTTCGTATACAGCATTTTCGCTTGCGTAAATGCTGCATTCAATGCCGTTAAGTCGGTCTCCGTTCTTGTTTGAATAAACCTCTTCGCCTGCATTTGCTGGATTGGATACCCAACTTTCGGTAGACGGTCCGCTTGAATTATCTGAACAGGCACAGATTAAGGAAATAATGAATATTCCTAAACAAGAAAAATTTGCTTTGAAAATCACAGTCGTATCCTCCATACGTACGGGAAATATAATATTTTATTAGTGTACGGAGAAAATTTTCAAAACGTCTAGACTCCAGATTTTACGCGGTCTAGACTTTTATTTTGCCGTTGCAAGCCCCCTCCCTAGAAATTTGGGTGCTACGATGTGCAAGGTGGATGCTGCAGCATGCGTTCCCAGTACCGTTCAAGGCTGCGCTGCACAAGGGTCAGGAGAAGGTTCGCGATGATGACTGTATGGACCTTTATACCGCCTTTCTTCTTTCCAATTTTCGGGTCCCTGCCGACACCCCTGAAAACCAGGTTGGAGAACAGCGTCACCGTTGTGGAATCGATGATTTTGAGCCGTCCCAGCCATCCGGGCAGCCCGTTGAGGCGGGTTCTTCGTCTGAGGAGCCTGCCATTTTTATTTTTGGCTATATTTTTTACCGGACACTAATAACAATAATTAAGCTAGATTGGTATGATAAAGGATGAAGGATTTTGCAAATGAACTGTTTGTTTAAAAGTAAACGTACCTTGAGTGCTGCCCTTTGTGGACTGGCTTTTTTGACCGGCTGCTCGGACGTCAATCTCGATGCCAATGAAAATGTGATTGTCGAAGAGCTTTCTTCATCTTCGCATAAACAAAATACTGGTTCTTCCGGGCAAATTGAAGCTGAATCTTCTTCCGAATTAAATGAGGCGGAATCGTCTTCCTCAGAAAAAAGTAAGATCGAATCTTCTACCGATTCAATTCCGGAGACGATTGGAACGTCATCATCATCTGAAATTTCTTTACAGGATTATAGTTCTAGTTCAAATGACGTAGTTTCCTCTTCGTCTGGGGAACTTGTTGCGGAAAAACTTTATGATATGGAAGTCCGTTCCTATCAATATGAATTTGGTGGTCTTGATTTTCTTCAGTTAAGAATTGTAAATAATGAAGAATTTATATTGGATAGTGTTGAGTTGAGATTGTATGCAAAAGCAAAACCTGAAGAGATTAAAGTTGTAGCGGGTGTTGACGATAAAATTGGTTCATGCCCTTTGCTTGTAGATGCTGATATTTGCCAAGCCTATGATGAAAACGGATTTAATCAACCTTGCTTAGGAAAGAATGGCGAATATGCAGATGCTTCTATGAGAGGTGCGATGCGTGAAGTTGTTCCTCTTCCTTTAACGAATTCTTATGATCCTGTAACAGGAGAGTCCGTTTGGGTCATAACAGTACCTTTAGCTTCTGCGGTGATAAATTCGAAATCTTCGATGAGACTTGATGTTGGTTTTTCTTATGGTATTTATGCGAATGATTGGTGTGAAACGTTAAGACAACCTGCAAAGAAACGTTTCTTGATTCCCAATGAAAAGGACTGGTCGTGGATGCCCCATTCTGCTGATGTAGATGGAATTGATTATGTGGGAATGCCGCAAGAAGATAAGGATTATGGAGACGTTGCTGATGTTCCTATAAATCCGTATGTTGCAGTGTATCGCAACAATGTAAGAATTTGGGGTAATCCACCGAAACTTTAAAAAATGAAAATCCGATTTCGCGACGAACGAAACCGGATTTTTTAATGGATTGGTTTTGCGAGATTATTCGCCGAGACAAGCGTCCATGGCGGCGATGACCTTCTTCTTTTCCATGTGCTGGCCGATGAAGACCAGGCGGACAATGCGGTCGCCGTACTTTTCGTCCCAGACCTTCAACAGGTCCGGATTTTCCTTGAGGATTCGTTTCTGTTCGGCTTCGGGTTCAGAGGCGAACCAGGGGCCGAAATTCTGGGCAGAGGCTTGCTTGCCGGCTTGTTCAAACAGGTAGCTGGTATCCCTTTCGTCTTCGAACCACAGGAGACCCTTGGTGCGGATGATGCTGTTGGGATAGTTATCCAGGAACACTTCGAAACGTTCGCGGATCAGCGGACGACGGCGTTCATACACGAAGGTAGAAATGCCGTATTCATCGCCATGGGGATGATCCTTGTCGTGGTGATGGCCGCAGTGGCAAACACCATGTTCGTGGTCGCAGTGGCTGTGGTCTTCGTCATGGTCATGATGATGTTCATGTTCGTCATCATCGTCATCATCATGGTGGTGATGGCAGACGCCATGTTCATGGTCGCAGTCGCTATGGTCTTCGTCGTGGTCGTGATGGTGATGATCGTCGTGATCGTCATCGTCTTCGTCGATGTCTTCTTCGTCTACGGACTTACCCAGTTCCTTAGCCCAGGCAGCAGAATTTGCCACCTTTTCGAAGTCAAACTGCTTGGTGTCCAGAATGTCAGACATTTCAACCTTACCGAAGTTGGTCTCGATCATCTTGGCTTCGGGCTGGAGGGCGCGAACCACAGCCTTCACCTTTTCGAGATCGTTCTTGGAAAGCTGATCCACCTTGTTCATGATGATGGTATTGCAGAATTCGATCTGCTGGATCAGAAGGTTTGCGATGTCGGTTTCTTCAAGATCCTTCTGAAGGAGCTTCTGGCCACCGCCAAATTCGTCGGCCAGACGGCAGACGTCAACCACGGAAACCACGTTGTCCAGGTGGCAGGGGAGAGGTTCGCCCTTGGTGCTCTGGAGCTGCATGCCGGCCATGCAGATGGTCTGTGCGATAGGTACCGGTTCGCAAATACCGCTTGCTTCAATAAGAATGTAGTCGAACTTGCCGGTTTCGAGAATTTCGGCAATCTGTTCCAGCATGTCCTGCTTCAGGGAACAGCAGATGCAACCATTGGAAAGGGGAACCACGGTGCCGTCGTCGGCCTTAGTGATGTTTCCGCCCTTTTCAATCAGGGTCTGGTCGATATTCACTTCACCAATGTCGTTAACGATAACGGCGACGTGATAGCCTTGCTGGTTGTTAAGAACGTAATTGAGAAGAGTAGTTTTTCCGGCTCCTAAGTAACCGGTGAGCACTGTAATAGGTACTGACTTTTTCATGGCCGAAAATCTAGCAATTTATTCTTTTCCAGGCTAGAGCATACCGTTTAGGCTGTTTTCATTTTTGTATTTTAGGGCTATGAGCTTGAATTTTGTAATCTTTTTAAGCATAGTTCTCGTTGTTCTTCTACTCTGCATGTTCGTGGTGAATCCTATTGCCCGAAAAATTGCAGAAAAGACTCCCAACAAGTTTGACGATCTCCTTGTAGAAAAACGGTTCTTTTCTAGGGCTTTGCAGCTTGTTCCCGCAACAATTTTTAGCGCAGCCTTTGCCCGCTTTGTGGAGCAGCAGTCCCTTGTGTACGATATTTGTACCCGTGTTTCTGCAGTATGGTTTGCCCTGATTGCCTTTGCGGCGGGAAGCTCCTTCTTTGATGTGGTCGAAACCTTGAACGACCAGAACCAAAGACGAAAGAACAAATCTTTCCACGGAACATTCCAGGCGGTTAAACTGATTTTGTTCTGCGTTTGTGCCATTGTTGTCATATCGCAGGTCATTGGCAAGAGCCCCGTATTCATACTCTCCGCTATGGGTGCCGCCGCAACCATCTTGATGTTGATCTTTAGGGATTCCATTCTGGGCGTAGTTTCGGGTATCCAGATTAATTTGTCTGACTTGCTCCGCAAAGGGGATTGGATTGAGATTGAACGTCACCATACTGATGGTACAGTCATCGACATTACTCTTACCTCTGTGAAAATCAGAAACTGGGACAAGACCATTTCGGTAATTCCTGCTTATGACCTCATTACCAACAGTTTCAAGAACTGGCGCGGAATGGAAGAATCCGGTGGTCGCCGAATCAAGCGTTCACTTTTCATTGATCAGCAGAGCATTCGCTTCTTGACTGAAGAAGAAATCGAACGATTGTCTAAGATTGAAATCTTGAAACCCTACATGGATGAAAAGCGCGTAGAGTTGGCTTCGGAATTTACCGCCAAGTATGGGGAAAATGCCGTGCCTACAGAATTAGACATGGTGAATAGTCGTCACATGACTAACATCGGAACTTTCCGCGCTTATTGTACGGCGTACTTACGCTCTCTAAAAAATGTGGCGCAGGACATGACCTTGATGACACGCCAGCTGGCGCCAACTCCCGAAGGCTTGCCTCTTGAAATTTATGCATTCGCTAATGTTACCCAGTGGGTGGCCTACGAAGGAATCCAGTCTGACATATTTGACCACCTGATTGCTGTGCTGCCTGAATTCGGACTTAGTTTGTTCCAATACGCAGGGTATTTGAGAAAGTAATTTATGGATTTGTTTGTAGAATAAATCTTGAAAAACGGGTGGTTTGAGGAATCTATGAAAAATATGAAGCCGAATTTTGGATTTAGTGCGATTGCAGTTGGTGCTTTTGCCATGGCTTTGGGTCTTGCCGCCTGTGGCGACGGCGAATCTTCAAACGGACCGGCTAATGATGACGACTCTTCTTCCTCCAGTGTCATCCTGAGCTCCTCCTCTAGTGTCATCCTGAGCTCCTCCTCTAGTGTCATCCTGAGCGATAGCGAAGGATCCAGCAGCTCTGTTGCAAGTTCGTCAAGCGCTAAGAACAGTAGCAGTGTCAAAGCTGCTTGGGCATACTTGAATCCAAACATTGACTACGGCGAGTTTACTGATGAACGCGACGGTCAAGTTTACAAGACAGTCACCATCGGCACCCAGACCTGGATGGCCGAAAACCTGAACTACGCATACACTGGCGTGAAGTTCAACTACGAAGGTTACACTTCCGATTCCACCAGCTGGTGCTACGAAAACAAGGCTTCCAACTGCGACAAGTACGGTCGCCTTTATACCTGGAGTGCCGTGATGGATAGTGCTGCCCAGTTTAATGTAAATGCAGGAACCAAGTGTGGCTATGGCAAGACCTGCACCCCCAACAGCCCCCACCGCGGTATTTGTCCCGAAGGCTGGCATGTGCCCAACGATGCTGAATGGAATACTCTGTGGACTGTGGTAGGTGGAACCAGGATTGCCGCAGCAAAACTAAAATCTACCAGCGGCTGGTACCATAAAGGTAACGGTACTGATTCCTTCGGTTTCACTGTTCTTCCGGCAGGCCTCCGCGGCATCGATGATGGCGATTTCATGAGAGAGGAAGACATCGCTGACTTCTGGAGTTCTGGTGAGTACAAGAGCTACTCCGCGTACTCTTGGACATTCCACTGCGACTACGGCGACGTGGCCCGTATCCGCGTCGATAAGTACGAAGGTTATTCCGTACGTTGTCTCAGGGATTCCGACGAGGGGGTCGGAGCCTCCTCGTCGAGCTCGCAGGCGAAGCCGACGAACTCTTCCTCCAGCGTCAAATATGGTTCGTTAAACGATTCTCGCGACGGTCGAACTTACAAGACCGTTTCCATCGGTACACAGACCTGGATGGCGGAGAACTTGAACTACAATACAAACAAAAGTTACTGCTATGAAAGTGAAACAAGAAATTGTTCTAAGTATGGCCGTTTATATGAATGGTCTGCTGCTATGGATGCTTGCCCTACAGGTTGGCACTTACCAAGTTACACGGAATGGGATACTCTGTGGACTGCCGTAGGTGGAATCAGTTCTGCCGGTAGGTCACTGAAATCTACCAGTGGTTGGTTTAGTGGTGGCAATGGTACCGATTCCTTCGACTTCGCGGTTCTGCCGGCAGGCTATCGCGGCGATGATGAACATTCCTACGACGAAGGCGAAAGCACAATCTTCTGGAGTTCTACTGAACTCTATAGAAACTATGCGTACGGTTGGTTCTTCAACTACAACATCGACGACGTGCCCGACGCATGGCTCAATAAGCTGAACTCCGGTGCTTACGTTCGTTGTCTCAGGGACTCTAGCGAGGGGAGCGAAACTTCCTCTTCCTCCAGCGTTGAATATGGATCGTTAACTGATTCTCGCGACGGTCAAAATTACAAGACAATAACCATCGGAACCCAGACCTGGATGGCGGAGAACTTGAACTATAACCCGGGCGATGTCTCTAGTATGGGCTCCTACGCATGGAGCGGCTGTTACGGTGACGGAGGCTACGATTATTCCAGTAATAAAAATTTGACTGCTGAAGAAATTGCTGCAAATTGTACAACATACGGTCGTCTGTATACTTGGGAAGTTGCCATGGATGAAGCTGCCTGTACTTATGGCAAAACCTGCGGAGTTTCCCTTAATCCAACAACTCCGGTTCGCGGTGTTTGCCCCCAGGGCTGGCACTTGCCGAGCTATAGGGAATTTGAAACATTGATCAATTACATTGATCCGTCATTCGGATATGGACATGCCAGTAACGTCAGTTCATCTACTGCGGGCGAGTTCTTGAAGTCCAAGTCCGGTTGGAAATTTGGAGGCAACGGAACGGATACCTATGGTTTCTCTGCGCTCCCCGGTGGCGGCAGAGAAATCGCCGGTGAATTCGACTATATCGGTTACGACGCTAACTTCTGGTCGTCGGGTGAGGACTATAGTAACAACGCCTTCTTCTTGGACCTGGACTCCGCTGAGGAGAGTGCGATACTCAACTACAGCAACAAGAACTTCGCAAAGTCGGTTCGTTGTCTCCAAGACTAGTTTCTATCTGCTTAATTCCACCACGTAGTCGGCGGCGTTTACAAAATCCTGGGCGTGTTCGATGGCCACTATGGTGTGGCCCGCTTCCGTGAGGCCGCGGATCAGCTCTAGCAGGTGATTGATATCGACCTGATGGAGGCCGCGTGCGGGCTCATCGAACAAGAATAATGTGTTGGGAGCCTTGGCTCTGGCCAGGGCGATAGACAAACGTAAACGGGCTCGTTCGCCACCGGAAATGTGGGCCGTGCTTTGCCCCAGACGGATGTAGTCGAGGCCTGTGTCTACAAGAGGTTTCAACTTATCGGCGAAAGGCTTCATGTCGTAGAAAAGCTTGTAGGCGTTCCCGATTTCCATATCCAGAATGTCGGCGATGGATTTGCTCTTGAAACGGATGTCTAGGACTTCATCCTTGAAACGTCTGCCCAGACAAACGGGGCATTCGTTTTCTTCATAGCCGGAGGGGTCCAGGATGACGCCTTCTCCCTTGCAGTTTTCGCAGCGTCCGCCAGCAGCGTGGGTGGCGAATTTGGCGGCGTTGTAACCACGGACTTTGCTTTCGGGCATTTTTGCGAAAAGGTCCCGCAAAAGGTTGCTCATGTTGGTGGCGCTTAATACCGTACTGCGACGGTTTCCATGAAAATCGCCTGTAGAAAGTATGGATAGGGCATCGATTCCCAAGGGGGCGAATTCGCCGGCTTCTGCGCGAGGTGCCAGATTCTTGAACATGAGGGTAGACTTACCGCTACCGCTCTGGCCTGTGATCACGCTGAACTTCTTTAAAGGGAAATCTGCCGAAACGGATTTCATATCGAAGAGGGCAAAATCGCGAACGAGAATGGATGCTCCTGGATTCTGCTCCTTCGAACCTAATTCAACTAGGGGACTAAAGTCCCTAGTTTCATATATCGCCTTCGGCTCAGAATGACGTTCAGTCTCGCGCCTCGTGCCTTTCAAATACTTAATCCAGTTTCCGGTGGGGGAGACGGGGTTGTTCAAAATCTCTGCGGCGGATCCCATGTGCAGCACTTCTCCGCCTTTTTCTCCTGCGCCCGGTCCCATTTCTATTATCCAGTCAGCTTTCTCGATAATGGCTGGATTGTGTTCTATAAGGACTAGAGTATTCCCGCGGGCCTGCACTTTTTTAAGGACGTTCCAGAGGGCTTCCACGTCGTTTTTGTGGAGACCACTTGCCGGTTCATCTAGCGCAATCAGCAAATTGTTTAAATGACCTGTAGAAAGGCTTGCCAAACGGAGACGCTGGATTTCGCCTCCGGAAAGGGTGGTGCCTGCGCGGCCCGGAGTCAAGTAACCGATGCCAAGTTCGTTGATGGCCTGAATTCGTTCGGACAGGGATGCCGTAAGACGGGACAAAGTTGCCTGCCTACTTTCTTGTATGGGACCGTCAAAAACCGCGTGGATTTTTTCTTCCAGGTTTGTGAAGGGTGTCGTCAGCAAGTCGCTCCAGCGGGTTCCCTGAACTGTGGCGTTGAGCAGACCTTTCTTGAGACGGAGACCTTTACATTCCGTGCAATCTTCGATGTTGCCGTCTTTTTCGCAGGTGCCGGTTCCACCACAGGTGGGGCAGACGGAACTTCTGCAGTAGGGGGAGAAGTCCGAGGCGTCCAAGGCGTGAAAGTC
This sequence comes from Fibrobacter sp. UWH6, assembly GCF_900142465.1. Classification (NCBI taxonomy): domain Bacteria; kingdom Pseudomonadati; phylum Fibrobacterota; class Fibrobacteria; order Fibrobacterales; family Fibrobacteraceae; genus Fibrobacter; species Fibrobacter sp. UWH6. The sequence goes on along the minus strand of NZ_FRAX01000005.1, from coordinate 38,361 downwards.
CGCAGCACCGTGTTCCTTACAGCTGGGGACTGTGCTAAATACTCGGCGATTGCCGTTTTCATCTAGTGTAACTTCGGTGTGAGTTAGCTTAAGGACTCCGTCAACGGCTTCGGCAATTCTCGTGCGGGTGTTGGAACGGACTATGATTCTGTCCACAACGATAAAGAATTCACTGGGGCAGATTGCTCGTTGATCGTCTGTTAGGTCTGCTAGAGAAATGACTTGGTCGTCAGCAACGGCACGGGTAAAACCCTGGGCCAGGAAAGCGGCTGAAAGTTTGTCTAGCGATTGGCCGCTACGTTTGCGACCGGAGGCGTCCTCACTTGCACCGGTGTCGATTCGGGCGAAAAATTGCAGTTTGGTTCCTTCGGGAAGGCTCGCAACCTGGCGGATAATGTCTTCGCGGCTAGTGCTTTCCATGGGCTTGCCGCAAACAGGGCAGGCCGGTTTGGCGAAAGCTGCGAATAGAGTTCGCAAACTGCTGTCGCATTCAGAAATGCTTAAGGCGTAGGACTTGGCGCTGGCTTCTCCGTGGCTTGGGCCAATGGCAAGGCTAGCGGGCAGACCGTCAGCACTGTCAAGGGGTATAACCTTACGACCGCCCAGCATTTCGGCTGCGTAGGGCGATAGGGTTTCTAGATACCTGCGCTTGGATTCTCCGTGTAATGTATCAAGGACCAGGGTCGACTTTCCACACCCCGAAGGTCCGCAGACAACCGTAATCTTCCCCAAGGGGAATTGGACATCCACATTCCTTAGGTTGTGGAGTCTGCATCCACGAAGTGTTATAAAGTCAGACGTACTGAACCCTATTCCTTAATGGTAAAGCGGAGTTCGCCAAAGGGGGTGCAGAAGTCCAGATTTTCCAATCCGTTTTCTTCGATGCCGTTGAACATGCGATAACCGCCACCCACAGAAACTTCCAGCATCTTGGTAACGCGGTAGTTGAAGTGAACGGCCATATCGGCTACAAAGAAGTAATCTTCGGAAGAAAAATTGTTGTCGCCATTTTCGATGACATTGATGGCGCCGCCACCCACTTCGATGGGAACGGAAATGCTGAATGCTTCATTGATGCGCACCGGGAACAGTTCGATGAAGGCTCCAAAGGAATTGTAGTCCAACATCTGCTTCTGGGACACATTATAATTGCGAATGTCGCTGATGAGGAAGTTGGCGAAAAGGCCGGAGGCCAGCAGGTTGTTCCACTGGATACCGATTCGCAGATTGGCGAAGATGGCTCCGTCGTCAGCAACCAGGGAATTACCTCCACCGATGCCAAGGAAGGCCTTCCAACCGTCATTCACCTTTTCTTCGGGGGTGAACTTGACTGATTGCAGTTCGGCGTTGGCGGTGGATGCCAGACCCATGAGGGCAAGGCCCGTAATCAAAATCTTCTTGAAAATCATAGACGATCCTCCGTTGTAAGTCCGTGCCCTTCGGCTGTAATTCCATCCCAGTTCCAGGTACGGTTTGCGGCTTCGGGCCAGTTGCAAATGGTCCATACCAGACTGTTGCCGCACAAGATGATAATCCAGATTCCGAAAACGAGGAAAAGCACCAGGGGAATAAAAGCTAAGGACCCATAGAAAATAGACATTCTTGTGACCAGTGCGGTCTGGATGAGCACCAAAATCTTCACATAGGCGATAATGCAGATCCAGGCCAGCAGGGATACTCCGATAGAGGTCAATATCAGTTGCTTCTTGGTGTAGGATCGCTTTTCTGCGGGCCGGGCCGGCAAGGCGTACAATACCATGAAAATCATCAAGATTACAGCAAACTGGAAAGAAGAGAACCAGAATGCATTAATGAGGGTCTTGATGACAGAGGGCGGGAAATGCAAACCATCTACCACGATCAGGGAAAGGGCTTCCTGCAGCTGGTTTACAAGACCTGCGTAAATGCCGATGATGCCTGCATATACCAGCAACAGGGGGATGGCGATACGGATCTGCTTGTGGAGGGGGCGAGAAGTCTTGTTTTCCCAAACGACGTTGAAATTGGATTCCAGACTTCCGAAAGACAGAATGAAGGTGACGAAAAGACCCAATGCGCCGATGAAGCCCAGTCGACCGATAGGTACGTGTTCTGCATTCTGCACGATGGCTACCAGGGGTTCTGTGGGCCAGTCCAAATCAAGAATGTCAAAGAGGTGGGGGAGGTAATCAGAGAAGAAACTACCAAAGCCGGCAGAAATAGTTATGGAAGTCAGCAGGATCAGCATGGGGACCACAGCCAAGAAACTGGTGTAGGTCAAGGCTGCTGCACGGGTAAGACCATGGAAATACAGGAAAGACTTGCCAGCGATTACTGCAATCTTTATAGGGGTCGGAGAAACGGCGGCCAATGCGTCGAATATTCGTTCCCAGGAAAAATTTTTAAACCATTCGGGCATAGTGGGGGCAAATTTAAAAAATTATTGCCTGTCCGAAAGTGCGTTGGTCAATGCCTTTACCAAATCAGCGGTGTTGATTGGTTTTGCGACATGCCCATTCATACCGATATTCAGTGCTTTCTGACGATCTTCGTCAAAGGCGTTTGCTGTCATGGCCACAATGGGAATTTTTCGCTTGTTTTTATTCTTGAATTGCCTAATATGTCGAGTGGCTTCATACCCATCCATAATCGGCATTTGAATGTCCATGAGAACTATGTCATAATAATTGTAATCCTGGGCCTCTATCATCTTGATACAGGATTGCCCGTCGGCTGCTCGTTCTATGGTGAATCCTAGTTCTTCAAGGAGTGCTTCTGCAATTTCTGCGTTTAGGTCGTTATCTTCTACGAGGAGAATTCGCTTCCCCTGGAAGGATTTGGATTCCGAGGTTGATTCTTCGTGGACTTTCCCGTTGGCGTTCTCGTTTACCTGTTTTGCGGCGTAAATTTGTTCGGCCGTGGGGAGACGCAGGTAAAGAACGATGGTTATCTTCGTTCCTTTGCCGACTTTACTCTGAATGTCTATGGTGCCGTTCATTAAATCGATCAGGCGCTTGACAATGGGCATGCCAAGACCACTTCCGCTAATCTTGCTCTCCGTGGAATTTTTTTCTCGAGAGAATTCCTCGAAGATGTGGGGGAGGTAATCCTTGTTGATGCCGATGCCTGAATCTTCTGCGATGGCTGTATACATGGTGTAGCCGGGTCGATCGCATTTAGATTCTGTCAGGGATAGGTGAACAAAGCCGCCAGAAGGGGTGTACTTGATGGCGTTGCTTACGATATTTAACACTAGTTCCCTAATCTTCATTTCGTCGCCGATGACGTAATCGTTGATCAGGTTAGAATCGTTGCGAAAATCCAGCCCTTTTTCGTGTGCGAGATCGGTGAATACGGCATCGGTAACATTCTGGAAATTCTTTACATAGATGATGTCTTCTTCAAGAGTCATCTTACCGCTTTCGATGCGGGCCATTTCAAGAACATTGTTGATTAGGGAAAGGAGAAATTTGCTGGAGGCCTGAAGCTTGTTTAGATAGTCTGCGATTTTTTCTGGATTGCCTAAATTCTTTTGCATCAGGTTGGCAAAGCCGATGATGGCGTTCATGGGTGTACGAATGTCGTGGCTCATGCTAAAGAGGAAACTGCTTTTTGCCTTGTTAGCAAAAATCTGCATCTGCAGTTCTCTTTTGCGGACTGCTGCAAGGGAATGCATGTATAACAGGAAAAGTAGTGTTGCTAAAATCAGGAACGATGTGAGAAGGGATCCCCTCATTGCCTTTAGGGTGTTCCAACCACCTATAGGTTCCAAGGTAATGTGCCAGGTATCGTTAAGAATGTCAAATGATAGCTGAACATCCTTACCAATCTTTCCGTTGTTGAAATTGGTCAGGATAAATCCATTTTTATCTAGAACTGCAGTGGAGTCCGGTTCCTTCCATACGGCAAAATTGTAATTAGAAAAATGGAGATTGTTCGATATCTGGTTCAGAAGTAAACCTTTGTCCAGAACGACAATGGAAAATCCAATGAATTCTTCGTTGATAAAGGCAGGATTTCGTAGGATAAAGCCTTCGCCGCCTTCTATCAGGTTGTGGGGGCCGGCAATGGTTGCCTTGCGGTCTTCTAGGGCTTTTTGTGACTTTAATCCCTGAACGGGATCTTCTAACATATTGAAATTCGCCGTAGCAGAATCCACTTCGTCGGGGAATGCATACTTGATGATTCCCTTGGGTGCAAAGTACATGCTACCGATGGCCAGATTGTCGCGGGTCAGTTCTAGGCAGATTTCGTTAAAGTCTTTAAGGAATACGTCCCCATAAACTTTGTGGAGGTCAATCAACAACTTGGTCGTTTCAAAACTCTTGTTGAGCTCGCTCTGGATGCTGGCCACAATCTCTTCTGCGTGGGCCTTGGCTTCTGTCTTGATTTGTTTTTCTACGGAGAAATAGGTGGAAATGATGAATATCGATTCCAGTACAACGCAAATGAAAACTAGGGGCAGATAAACATGAATCTTGTCGGATCTTGAATTTTTGTTAGATGGTTGTGTCATGGACTCCTTCTCTAGTTTTGGTTACCGAGAATTCTCGTAAGTTCCTGCAAGAGCATTTTGACATTGATTGGCTTGGATAGGTGGCCGTTCATGCCTGCCATAAATGCGGCTCGTTTATCTTCTTCGAATGCGTTAGCTGTGAGAGCAATAATTGGAATTGTCGCTTTCTTGGTGTCGCTCAGACTGCGGATAATGCGAGTTGCTTCATAACCGTTAATTTTGGGCATCTGGATGTCCATAAGGATTATGTTGTAGTAATTGTCGCTTGCCTTGCTTAACAGTTCTGCACAACAATGCCCGTCTACGGCGCGATCTACAGCGAATCCCACCTCCGTCAGAAGTGTTGTGGTGATTTCTGCATTTAGATCGTTGTCTTCGGCCAGAAGAACTCTATAACCCTTGAAGGATTCCTGACTGAATTTTTTATTTGCATGAACTAGCAAATCCTCTTCGCGTGCAATCTTGTGGGGAACCGTAACAATGAATGTGGTTCCGATTCCCTTTTCGCTATGGACTTCTATGGTTCCGTTCATCAGATCCACAAGTCTCTTGACGATTGACATGCCAAGACCAGAACCTTCAATCCTATTTCCGATAGAGGTATTTTCTCGAGCGAATTCTTCAAATACATGGGGGAGGAATTCCTTGGACATACCACAACCGGTGTCGGTAATTGTGGTTTGATAGAGACACCATCCCTCGGTATTGTAGGGCAGTTCCTTCAAGTTCATATGGACACTGCCACCGTAGGTGGTGTATTTGTAGGCGTTGGAAAGAATGTTCAGGAATATTTCACGCATTTTGATAGTGTCACACAACACGTTGTGGTGCTGGACTTCTATGGTTCGGGTGAACTTGATTCCCTTGTTCTTCATCATTTCCTGAAAAACGGAAAATAAGGTGTCGTTAAACTGTTCCGTACTCCAGGCGTTTTCTTCAATTTTTTCGGCGCCCTTTTCAATGCGAGCCATTTCCAACACGTTGTTAATGATGGACAGGAGTGTTGTACTGGAGTCTTGGATTTTCTTGAGGTAATTGTTTCGTTTCTCTGGATCTTCCTGGTATTTTTGCAGAAGGTCTGTGAAGCCTATGATGGCATTCATGGGGGTTCGAATGTCATGGCTCATGTTGAACAGGAACGTTGTTTTGGCGTTATTCGCTTCTTCTGCCTGTTTGCGAGAAAATTCCAGTTTTTTGTTCAGCCTTTCTTTTTCAAGTGCATCTTTTTTGGTGTGGTAGATGTTTCTGTTAAGAAGAATTATGATGAGCAACATAATTCCAAGGAAAATTGAACCGATGGAAATAATGCGGCTTTTTACAAAATCAATGAATGTGACGTTGTAGAATTCGTCCATGTATTTGTAGGCTGTATTGATGCCAAAATCTCGGCCGGTCAACTTTAGACCTCGGTTCAGTAGGAGGAGCAGGCCCACATTCCCCTTCTTGACGCCCAGGTAGCTGTTGCCGGAGGCGTTCAATTGCATCAATGAGAGGTTGTTGAATTCGCTGTTGCTGCGAATCAAATTTACGCGAAGGCCGTTGATGATGGTGACCGCGTTTTCGTTCTTGACTGCATAAAGAGCATCTTCGATTGAATTCTTGTAAAGAATTTCTGCGTCGGGGTAGTTTCTCTTGACGAATTTTTCTTGCAGTTCGTTGTTCTTGTTGATTGCAAAAAGTTTGATCTTTTCTTGACTTAAGTTACCCTGGTAGACAAGGTCTAACCCTGTTGAAACCACTGCGGTGGTAGTGTTCATTCCACTTCTGTCAATATCCCAGATTTGCCCTCCGATGGGGAAAATTGCGTCAATTTGATTTTCGGTCAGTGCGTCGATCATTGGCTGGAAACTGTAGAACGACTGGTAGGATACGACGAGCGAATCCCTTAGTTTTAGATGGTCGAGAGCGGCGTCCATAACTTCGGTGATCAGCCCGTAGGCGTTTCCGTCCTTATCGCTCTTGCTGTAGGGGAGGTAGTCTCCTAGATATCCGATGCGCAGTGTGTCATGGGTAGAAACCCACTGCAACTCTTCTTCAGAAAGTTGGCTATTGGCCATGGTGGCCCCATAGCTTTTGTACTGTAGACTTTGAAGAAAATAGGGGTTCATCTCTTGCAAAATTTCAAGAGATCGATTTAAGTCGGTCAAGAGGTCCTTGCGCTTCTTGGCAACGGCCAGGTAGAATGGTTCTTCACCCACTTTGGCTACGGGCGAGTAACCAACGGTGGTGTTGATGTTGTTGTCTGTTGCGACAATGCCGTCTAGTTTACCGTTGGTGAAATCTTCGTCTCGTCCGCGGAATCCGTCATAGTAGATGTAGTCTAGGCTTGCCTGGTTTTCTTCGGCCCATTGGATCAGGTGCGTGGTCATGCGGTTGTTGTTGATACAACCGATTTTTTTCCCGATAAAGGTCGTGATGTCGGAAACGTCCATGGTCCGCTTTTTGTCGTGCTGATACAGGTAGTATCTGTCGGTTCCCATGGCATGAATGGGAAACAGCATCTTGGAGCTACGTTCCTTGGTGTACGAAACTCCGGCAAGGACGTCGATGTCGCCGTTTTCAAGTTTTTCTAATAGGTCGACCCATTGGCCGTACTCGTAAGAGAACTGCCAACCGCTGTAGTCTGCGATTTTTAGAAGGTATTCGTAGGCGTAACCTCTTTTGGGCTCATCGTCGCTCATTCCCTCTTGGAACATATCGCTATGGTACCAGCCGACCTTGACGATTTTTTCCGCGGAATCGGCGACGGCCGGGCTACTGGCGAACATCACGACGAATGTTGCCACGAGTAATAAGAGTCTTACAATAGACAGGGGCTCAACTTTACTACGAATCATACCAAACCTTTACAGCTTGGTTTGAAATATAGAATAGAAATCTTATTTAAATATTACTAAAGCCCTTTTAGAAAGGTCTGCTGATTAATTTTTCAAGATGATCTTGAGAGTCTCCATCAGCTTTTCCACGTTGATGGGCTTTGCCACATGTCCGTTCATTCCTGCGTCAAAGGCCTTCTTGCGGTCTTCGTCAAAGGCATTCGCCGTCATGGCGACAATAGGAATAGTAGACTTCTCGGAATCGGCTAGACTTCTAATTTGTCTGGAAGCTTCGTAACCGTCCATAATGGGCATCTGGATGTCCATCAGGATCAGCTTGAAAGTGTTTGCCGGAACTTCGTTGATTTTATCGACAGCTTCTTTACCGTTGTTCACTACGGTCACTTCAAAGCCGGCTTCGGTAAGCAGCGTAGAAGCGATTTCCTGGTTAAGCGGGTTGTCTTCTGCCAGTAAGATGGGTGCTCCCTCGAAGTCGTATCCGTTGACAGTTTTATTCTTGGCAGTTCCGGCCGGTCTGGTCAATACATCGCGCAGTTCCGACATGAATAGCGGCTTAGAACAGAACGCGGTTACGCCAGCCTTAAGTGCTTCTTCTTCAATTTCGCTCCAGTCATATGCGGTAAGGATAATAATCTGTTTTCCTTCTCCGATAATCTTGCGGATTCGGCGTACGGTTTCAATGCCGTTCATGTCCGGCATCTGCCAGTCAATAATGAACGTGTGGAAGTCTTCTCCCTGATCCACTGCGTCTTGGGTTCTAAGGACAGCTTCTCTTCCGGATATTGTCCATTCCGGGCGCATGCCGATAGTTCTCAACATCTTGCTTACACTTAGGCAGGTGTTGGAATCGTCATCGACAATCAGGGCTCTCAAGCCCATAAGCTGAGATACGGAAACGTTTCTTGTGGGACCCTTACACAGTTTAAATTCCAGGGAGACGATAAATTCTGTGCCTTTACCTTCTGCAGAAACGATTTCGATGTTTCCGTTCATCATATTGACGATGTTCTTGGTAATGGCCATACCCAGGCCAGTTCCCTGGATGCCGGAAACAGTGGAGGATTCTTCTCTGGAGAAAGCATCAAAAATATGCTTCTGGAATTCTTCGCTAATACCGATACCGTTGTCCTTGACGCTGAACTCGTATCGGGCGTAATCCTTAGTGGTGCAAGGCTTTTCAAGAACCCTCAGGCTAATTGTGCCTCCGTTATGGGTGAACTTGATTGCATTGCTCAGAAGGTTTAACAAGACCTGGTTTAGACGGAGTTTGTCTACAATGACGTCTTCGTTGACTACGTCCATGGCGTCGATAAACAGCTCCTGCTGTTTGCGGAGGATGTTTGCCTGTACGATAGTCTTGATGTCGTGGAGCAGGTCAGGCAGATGACATTCGCGTTCTTCCAACTTGACCTTCCCGCTTTCGATGCGGCGCATGTCAAGAACGTCGTTAATCAGGGACAGGAGATGTTCACTGGAGGTGGTAATCTTTCCGAGGTAGTCAGAAAGTTTTTCCTTGTCGTCCATGTGAGTGGCGGCGAGTGTCGTGAAACCGATAATGGCATTCATGGGGGTGCGGATATCGTGGCTCATGTTGTTCAGGAAGAACGTCTTGGCCTTGTTTGCCTGTTCCGCCTGTTCAAGAGCTTCCTGCAGGTTCTGTTCCGTCTTTTTCTGACGGTTGATTTCCTGTGAAATGTAGAGTACGTGCGTCGGCTCGCCCTTTTCGTTGCGACGGGCTACAATGATGCTGACTCCGCACCAACCTTGAATTTTACCGACGTACTCTTCATAAATGGAATCTGAATTTGCCAGTTTGTTTTTCCAGCTGGCGATATTGTTGAATTCTCGTATAATAGGCTTGAACTTGTCCTGAATCATGTTCTCAGCCATCAGGTTCAATGCCTGCTGGGCGTCATTTCTTAAATGTCCGACGGCTTTTTCAATGGATTCGAATGTATGTAGAATGGTGAAGGTATTTTGGGGAATGTTGACCAGGAATACACTATGGTACAAGTCGCTAATGGAGTTAATCACGTCCAACTGCATACTGAGTCGTTCGTTTTGTTCCTTTTCCCTGGCGGTTTCCCTCTTGATTCGTCTGTAGCGGCTGATGATGAATGCGGATATCAATACGAAAAATGCGGCAAGCAGCGAGAAGAAGAGCGCTGCATGGTCGGAAATTGTTTCTACTAGACTCGGCTGATACAGTTTTTCTGCGTACTGATAGGCCAGGTTTAACGTATATTCTGCGCCTGTCAATGCAATTCCTCGATTCAATATCTTCAGGAAAGGTTCGTTTCCGTTGGCAACGCCGAAATACTTGTCGTCGGGGATGTTTAGCAACTTAACCGACAGGTTAGAATATTGGCGGTTCTTTAGTAGGTGGATGGATCGGAGATTTCCTAGAATTGTTGCATTGACCTGGCCTTTCTGTACGGCGTCAAGGCACTCCTGGATTGAATTGTAATAAACGATTTTTGCATTGGGGAAGTTGTCCTGGATGTTGTAATCCATGACCCTGTTGTTCTTGTTGACTGCAAAACTGGAAACCGTATTCTTGTTGAAGACGTTCTTGTAGACTAGGTTCAATTCGGATCGTATGACTGGGGCTGATTCTCGGATTCCCGCCTGTTCTGCCCTATATAGACTGCCTCCTGCAGGGAAGGCTACGTCCTGTTCGCCCTTGACAAGGGCGGAAATCATTTCATCGTAGGAATCGTATCCCTTATACTTGAGGAATAATTTTTTTGAAGTGATGTGACCTGCCATTTCAGGGAATATTTCGCTCACGATGCCTGAGGGCTTGTCGCTGCTTGCTACGATGCGGTCTGAGTGGTTTTGTTCCGCGTTTTTGTCGTTATCCCTGTCGTCGCTGTAGGGGAGCATGTTGCGGAGATAGCCGATCCTGATGGTGTCGTGGTTTGCAAGCCAAATCTTTTCTGGCAATGTCAATGTTTTTGAGGCGGCACCGGCGCGCATGTACTTGTCGTACAGTTTGGCCATGATAATCGGGTCGTCGGTCATTAACTGTCCGATGGCCCGGTTTAACTCACCAAATAGGTCGGGGCGTTTCTTGGTAACGCACAGATAAAAATTTGTATTTCCCATTCTCAAGAAAGTTTCTGTACCTTCCTGAACACTGGATCCTGCGTTTTCAACGATGGCGGCGTCAATGGAATTTGTGCTCAGGGCCTGGTCTCGGGAACTAATGTCATCGAATACGATAATGTTGGCTTTGACATGTCTGGATTGCAGAAGCGTAATGAGTGCCAGTTCCATAGCTCCGCGGAGTGTCCCGATTTTCTTGTCCTGGAGGGAGGTAGGATCCTCGTGAATAGACGTGTTGTTGGATTTCTTGATCAAGTGGTAGATGTCGCGGCCCATGGGAGCTTGAGGGAAGAACATTTTGGCCTCTCGTTCCGGGGTGCGGGCGAGACCTGCAAACAGGTCTATTTCGCCGTCAATGAATTTCTGATAGAGTTCTTCATAGGGTCCGTAGACATACTCGTAACGCCAGCCAGAGTACTGGGCGATGCGTTGGTAATATTCGTAACCGAAGCCATACAGCGGAGATCCCTGTCCGCCTTCCTGAAAACTTTCGTTCTGATAGTATCCTACACGGACAGTCTTTGGCTTCTTGTCTCCACGATTGTGGACATTTTTAGGCCCAGGTTGGGCGTTTGCTGTGTAGGCGAAAGCCAGAATAATTGCGAAAAAATATGAGAAAAATCTTTTCATAGGGCACTCTAGAGTCTATTCAATCATAAATGATAGTTTTTTGTAAGAAAAAATGAAAAATGTTAAACGATTTTATCATTCCATATCGGGGTATTTTTTAAAGGGATGTTGACAGAATGTCAATAAAAATATCTTACAAAAGTGTAACTGTGGACAATTTTAGTATATATTTGTCTACAGTTTTAAGATAGGTGTGGTGTGTATGCGTAATATTTCAAAGGCATTACTTATTGGGTCTGCTCTTTTGAGCATGAATGGTTTGGTTTTCGCTGCTCCCAAGCAGATGGAAAATTTGACTCGCGGTCTTGTTGCTGCGAATGTGGGTAAGGGTATGCTGGTAAGCTGGCGCTTACTAGGCTCTGATGATCCGCAAACGGAGTTTAATCTTTATAGGGATGGTACAAAGATTGCGTCCATCAAGGGAACCGATGGCACAAACTATCTGGATGCAGAAGGTAAGACTTCTTCCGGATATCAGGTGACTGCTGTCTTGAATGGTAAGGAAAGTGCCAAATCTGGATTATCTGTAGTTTTGGGCCAGACCGTTTCTAATAGCGGAAAGTCTTTCCCCTACAAGACCATTAAACTTGAAGTTCCCGCAAAGCAGACCATGCCTGATGGTGAAATCTGCACATATACTCCTAACGACATGAGCGCTGCTGACCTGGATGGTGACGGCGAACTTGAATTGATTTTGAAGTGGGATCCGTCCAATGCCCACGATAACTCCCAGGGTGGTTACACAGGCACCGTATTCATTGATGCCTATAAGTTGGATGGAACCCGTTTGTGGCGTATCGACATGGGTAAGAATATCCGTGCTGGCGCCCATTATACCCAGTTCCAGGTCTATGACTACGATGGTGACGGCAAGGCCGAAATGATCGTGAAGACTGCCGACGGAACCATTGACGGTACGGGCAAGGCCATTGGCGACAAGTCCAAGGATTACCGTAATTCCGGTGGAACTGTTCTTGATGGCCCCGAATACCTGACAGTCTTCCGTGGTGTAGATGGAGCCGCCATCACTACCATTGATTTTGTTCCCAGCCGTAATATCAACCAGCACGTAAAGGGCGTGGATAAGAAGGGCTACTGGGGCGATAACTATGGAAACCGTTGCGAACGCTATATTGCCGCCACTGCTTACCTAGATGGAGTTCATCCCAGTGCGATCTTTATTCGTGGATACTATAGTTCCTCCTACATCGTCGCTTGGGATTTTAATGGTAAGGAACTGAAGCAGCGTTGGTATCATAAGTCCGAAGATCCGGGCAAGGGTTTTTATGCCCAGGGCAACCACAATATTGTTACCGGCGATATCGATGGCGATGGCTACGATGAAATTGTTTTCGGTGGTGCCGCTTTGAACCACGACGGTACTCTTCGTTATTCTACTCAGTTGGGCCATGGGGATGCAGGTCATTTGTCTGACTTGGATCCGGATCTTCCTGGCCTGGAATTCTTTGATGTGCATGAACATACTGATGCCAAGTATACCGATGAAGTTCGCGCACCCGATGGAACCATTATTTGGGGTACTCCGCAGCCGGGTAAGGATAATGGTCGCGGCATGGCTGCTGACATTGATTCTACTCATCGTGGCTTCGAAGTGTGGTCCAGCTATAGTGGCGGCATGCATGATATCAAGGGCAAGTCCATGGGCTCTCCTGCGGTTTCCACTAACTTCCGTATTTACTTTGATGGTGACTTGCAGGACGAACTTCTTGATGGCGCTTATGTAACGAAGTTTAACATCACTAAGAGAGAATCTGAAACTTATTTCGATGGCTCAAAGGCTCTTGGCGCAACAGGTTGTAACGGCACCAAGAACACTCCCAGTCTGGTGGCAGACCTCTTTGGTGACTGGCGCGAAGAACTGGTGGTTCGTAATTCCGAAGACCCGTCCGTTCTCTACATCATCGGCACTCCGGTGACCTCACCTTATCGTGTGTACACCTTGATGCATGATCCGGTTTATCGTACAGCTATTGCTTGGCAGAATACTGCCTACAATCAGCCGCCTCACCTGGGTTATTACCTGCCGGATGCTGTCAAGAAATTAACTGCTCCTGAAATTCAGATTGTGGGCGAACCCATTGTTTCTGTTCCTGATGAAACCGATGAATATCCGGTTATTAAGGATGGAACGTCTGCGCTGGAAATCTGCAAACCTGTAGAAGGTGTTGGCTTTGAATGTCAGACGGATAATGCAGGCTTTGAACAGGATGGCTTCTACAATTTTGATAACAGCATTGGCAGTTATGGCGTGTGGGAAATCTACTCTCCCCAGGATGTAAAGACTACCTTGACCATTCGATTTGCCAATGGTGGAAATTCCAATCGTAACATGACTCTTATTGTAAATGGCAAGTCTGCAGGTACCGTGGAATTTGTTCCCGGTGGTTGGACAACCTACACGGAAGTAACTGTAAATGTAGCGCTCAAGGCCGGTAAGAATACTCTGAAATTGTCTTCTACCACTTCTGATGGTGGTCCCAATGTGGATACCTTTACCTTTGGTATGGATGGCATTGAACTCTATAATAACCAGAAAGTTCCTGAGCCGACGGATCCTGAAAATCCGGGTACTGTTCTTGCTCCCGTTCCCTTTGCTGCTGGCGTGAATGCCTATAATCCCAATACAGGTATCTTGCGCACCAATCTTTCTGGTTATGCAGAAGTTCGCATTTACGATATGCGCGGCCAGATTGTGGGTAGCATGGATGCTAAGGTTCCTGCAGGTCAGTCTGTGCTGAATATCGATCGAGATTTGCTGCCTAAGGGCAATTACGTTGTGAAGGTTATGTTGAACGGCAAGACTATTGCTAAGTCCAGTTTCTCCTTGAAGTAGTAGTGTTATGGGTATGAAGTTCTTTTCTGGTAAGTTTTGGCAGGGCGCCGTCGTGGCTTCTATGTTAGCGGCTCCTGCCGCTTTGGCTCAGGTTGTTATCTATATGTGTGGAGACTCCACCATGCAGGACTGGGCTAGTGGTTACTGCCCCAAGCAGGGCCAGGGGCAGGATTTCCATTATTGGTTTGATTCTGGCTTGGCTACCGTGGTTAATCGCGGTCAGGGCGGTATGGCGGCCGATGGCTATTACGAACTTTTCTGGAAGAGCGATTGTACTCAGGGCAACTGCATTGTGAGCAAGCTGAAGGCTGGCGACTATGCGGTAATTCAGTTCGGTATCAATGATGTGAGCAAGAGTGACGAAGCTAAGTTTACCGTAGCTATGGCCACCATGGCAAAGGAAGCTCGTGCAAAGGGGGCTTATCCCATTATCATGAGCCCTATTCGTCGACTCTATTACGATTCTCCGACGCAGATCCATAACAGCTACCGCGGTTATCCTGCTCGTGCCAAGGCCATTGCCGATAGCCTTGATATTCCATTTATCGACATGAGTGAACTGGTGGCAAACTACATGATTTCTGTGGGTGAATATTACGCCCAGCAGTTTATCTTCAACTACGCCACTTCTGCTGAATACAGCAATTTGAAGTCTGACCAGACTGATGCCGTTCATCTGCAGATGAATGGAGCCAATGCCTTTGGCCGTATTATTACCGAACAGATGCGTGCTCATTCCGACCCTGTGGTAAAGAAGTTGGGCAATTATATGACTCCTATGTACCAGGTGGACGTGAAGGTTTCTCCGGAAGGTGCTGCTGAAGCAACATCTATTGGTGCCTATTATCCCGAAGGTATGACTGTCATGTTGAAGACCATTCCCAAGAGCGGCAAGAAATTCCTGGGCTGGTATGATGGTAATGGAAATAAGGTTAGCGGTAATGCCATTTCTACCGTTAAATCTCAGTACATCTATACTTTCAAGATGGGCAATAAGTCTACCCAGTATACAGCCGTTTATGAAGGTGGTTCTGCCGTAAAGTATGAGGGTGACGGAAAGGCTTTGACTAGCTTCCCCACAACAACTCCTACGAGTCTTGATGATGTGACTTTTGAACCGTTCACTCCCATTGGCGGAAGCGATACTAATGGAGTGGCTGTAAATAAGGACATCAAGAAATATTTTGATGCCTTTAAGCCGGATACAGGTGTTGGTTTCTCTGAAGACAACTGGGCCCATACGGGTGAAGGCTTCTTTAACTTTGCCAACGAGAAGAATTCCTTTTGCACCTATAGAATGCGTTTCCCGGGGGCAGGCTATGTGACTCTTGCCGTGCGTTATGCTAATGGCGGAACTTCTGACCGTATGTTTAACGCTTATCTGGATCATGACTACTACCTGAATGCTCCTCCAACTGGTGGCTGGGACAAGTGGGATACCGCATATGTTGTTATGGATGCACCCCTTGGTGAAGCCGATTTGAAGTTTATCAGCTTGACATCTGATGGTGCTCCCAATATTGACGCCTTCGGTTTCAGCATTGATGATGTTTGTCGAGTTTCTGATACAGCATGTGTTGCAGAAGTCATTGCCAAGGAACAGGCTGAAAAGGATTCCATTGCCGCTGCAGATTCCCTGAAGAACGATTCCTCTATTGGATTTGTGAATGCCTCCCTGAATCTTCCGCAGATGGGCGAAGCCTCGGTTAGCGTTTTCGATATGCATGGTAAGCTTGTTGCCAAGAAGCAGATGGTTGTGGGCAACAAAATTTCTTCTGCTGAATTTGACGGAATGGTAAAAACTTCTGGCCTTTACCATGTGGTTATCCGCAAGGGTTCCCAGCTTATTCATCAGACTATGGCAAAGACAAAGTAGGGGTGGCAAAATGAATAAACTTTTGAAGTATTTTTCTGCTGCTGCTCTTTTTACAAGTGTTGCCGTTAGCGATACGACGAGTTTTACCATTCACGTGATTGGAGACTCCACGGTTTGCGATTACAAGGAAAATGCTTATCCGCAGACCGGTTGGGGCCAGGTTCTGGCTCCCTTCTTTGATCAGTCCCGTGTAAAGGTGATTAACTACGCCATTGGTGGTCGTAGTTCCAAATCCTTTATTAACGATGGTCGTCTAAATTCAGTTTTGGCTGCGACACAACCAGGTGATTACATCTTTGTTCAGATGGGAACCAATGATCGTGACTACTCCAAGGCGGATCGCTACGTTCCCATTGATTCCAGTGCTTATTGGTTCCAGAAATATGTTGACGGGGCTAAAAGCAAGGGTGCTCACATTGTTCTCATGAGCCCCCTGATGCTGAATACTTACCCTCGTAACGTATTCGATAATAATCTTACGGATGCTGCCCACAAGAATAAGGAATATCCTGTAAAGGATAAGATTAAGGAAGTCGCCCAGAAGAATGGTGTTCCCTTTGTTGACCTTACCACAAAGACTTATAATCTGTATACGCAGCTAAGCTCCGCCTACATTTCCCGTTACGTTTTCAAGATGTTCCTGCCAGGAGAATACCCCAATTATCCCAATGGCGTTACCAATGACGGTACCACCCATTTCCAGGAATCCGGTTCTGTAGTTCATGCGCAGCTTATCATGGATGGCCTTCGTGAAAACTTGAATAGTTCTTCTGTAAATGCTTCTGAAAAGGCCGCCTTGACTACTTTGGTGGGCGCAATTGCTCCGACCTACAAGTTGACCGTAAAGGCCAATGTTTCAGGCAGTGGCCTTATTACCCATAACCAGAATTTGCCTGGTGGCGCCGCCTTGAATCTTCATGTTTCTCCGGGAAGTTTCGGCAAGAAATTCCAGTACTGGGCTGATGATGATTGCAATAAGGTAACTGCTGATTCCAACTATTACAAGGTCAAAATGCCCTACCGCGATATCACCTTTACCGCGATGTTCGAAGGTGGTGCAAACTGCGTCACGACGGCTCACGGCGAAGAAAATATTCCTGTGCCGGGATCCAGTGCTAGCGAGGGGCCGAGCGTTTCTTCTAGTAGTGAAATAATCAAGTTTGAAATTCTTGAAGGCTCAAAAGAATGGCCTAGCGTAAGCGACTTGTCTTATCCCAACGTGGGGGAGGATGTTCAGGGTTGGACTGAAGCAAACCATGTAGGCTTTAGTGGAAAGGGCTTCTTCAACTTTGACAATGCTACGGGCCGTTACGCTACCTACAAGATGACTTCTTATCAGTCTGCCTCCAATGCAAGAATGTTTATTCGTTACTGCAATGGTAAAACCACTACAAGTAAGATGAGTGTTCAGGTGGATGCTAAAACGTACGAAGTGGAATTTCCGCCTAGTGCAAACTGGGATACCTGGGATACGGTCTACGTAGACGACGTGTGGCTGGATGCTTGCGATTTCGATCTGAAGTTTACGTCTTTAACTTCTGACGGCGGCCCCAATATTGATATGGTTGGCTTTGACATCAAGGACGTTTACCGTATTGGTGCAGAACCTGCTCCTGAAAGCTCCAGTAGTTCCGATCAGTCCAGCAGTTCTGTCTGTGCCGAAGGCGATGAAGATTGCAATGTATCCATTCGTCGAACTGTCCGCCAGAATGTTCAGATAAATGGCCGCACCGAACAGGTGAATCTGCTTGGTCGTACTGTCAGATCCAAGGCTTCTCACGGCGTATACCTTAACAAGAAAGCTAAGTAATTCTTAGTTGTGATTTGGAACAACCGTAGTGCTTGTTGCGCTACGGTTATTCTAAACTGTAGACATCTTTAATGTTTAAACTGTAGACTTCGGTCGTCATTTTTGTATATTGTAAATTATGGTGAATCTTTTTGAATACTTGAACTATCGCGATTTCCTGAAGGATGCCTACGAAGAACGGCATGCGGCTGAATGGCGTTTCAGCCACCGTTTTATCGCAGAAAAGGCCGGAATCGATGGCTCCATGTTCAATAAGATTCTTCAGGGCAAACGCAACTTGACTCCGCGTCTGGTTCAAGTTTTTGCAGACCTGTTCTGCAATGACGGTCGCGAAAAACAGTATTTCGCGGACATGGTCTCTTTCAATCAGGCCAAAAACCATTCCGAAAGTCGCCAGTACCTCGAAAAGTTGGTGGCCACCAAGGAATGCAAAGTTGAAAATGTGGCCCGCGACCAGTTTGAATATTTTGATCACTGGTATCATGCGGTTATTCGCGAATTGATTACCTTCTACCCTTATGTGGGGGATGATGCGGCCTTGGGCCTCATGGTCCGTCCGCCGATTTCCGCTAGTCAGGTGAAATCCTCTGTGGCCTTGCTGGAACGTCTTTCCATGATCCGCAAGAATCCGGAAACTGGTTTTTATGAACAGACCCAGGGCTTGATTTCTAGCGGAAGCGAATCCTATAGCACGGCGGTTAATTCTTACATCCAGCAGAATCTGGATGTGGCTACATCGGCTATTGACCGCTTTGAACGAGAGGAACGAAACCTCTCTACTTTGGCATTTGGTTGCGATGAAGATACCTATAAGGAATTGGTTGAAATGGTTCGCCGTTTTCGTCGCGAAGTTCTGGCCAAGGTGAATCAATGCCAGAAACCCAATCGAGTTTTCCAGTTGGGGATGCAGTTGTTCCCTTTAAGCGATCCTTATCCACCTCCCGTAAGGCGTGGACGTAAGCGTCGTATTATCGGTGAAGAAATCCGCAACGAAGTTAACGACGAAGTTGCAGGCGAACAGATGGAGGCTTCCAATGATTAAAAAGCCCTTCTGGTTGATTTTGGGTGGAGCTCTCGCTGCATTGACAACATCCTGTTCCAATGACAAGGATGAAGTTGCCGGTGGTACCGAAGCTGAATCTACAATTGCCTTGCAGATCCAATTGGCGGATGGTGCGCCTGCTGCCAAGTCCCGTATTCGCGTGTTGCCGGTAGGATATTTGTCTGACGGCTTGTCTCAGGAAGAATGGTCTGATACGGATGACCGCGGTTATGTAAAGCTAACTGTGGATCCTGGTGAATACTCTGTAGAAATCCGTGGAGAAAGTGATTCCTCTGCATTAGGTGCCGTATTTACCAAGTCCGTAGAGCTGCAGGAAGTGTCTGCTGTTGATTCCATTGCACTTGGCGCACTCACTACCATCGAGGGCTTTGTTGCACCTGGGCAAGGTCCTTCTGTCATTAGAATTCCTGGCTTGGAACGTTTTGTAGTTCCCGATAGCGCTGGACATTTTGTAATTGATTCCCTTCCTGCCGGAAATTTTGAAGTTCTTATCGAGAGCCGAAGCAACCGCGGTACAATCAAGTTGAGCGCATCTGCCGGTGAAACCGTGCCCGAAATAAACCTGGGCGCTCCCCGTGGTTTTGCTGTGGAAGATTTCGAAAGCTTTAGCGGAATTTCTGCCACGGGAGCTATTCTTGGTGATGGCTGGTGGTTTACCATGGATGCCGATGGCCAGAACTTGATGCCCCTCTGGGATGAATCCCTGACGCAGACATTCTCTGGTAATGATGGCTGTGCGTCGGGTGGTTGCGCCCGAATTTTTGGAGAAGGTAAATCCTCTCGTTCTTCGACGCACTTGGGTTTCTTGCTGGGCGGATATCGAACTGATTACGAATTGCCTGGCTTTGATTCCCTGATGTTCAGTGCCCGTGGCCATGGAACCTTGCATGTGGCTCTTTCGGCTTATGATAGCTCTGCCAAGAGCATAGAGTTTGACGTGGATCTGTCAAAGGTTTGGCAAGGATTCGCTCTTCCTGTGGGGTCGAAGAAAGTTGCTGTAAACCGAATTGACTTTAGTGTGAATGCTGGGGATACTGTCTTCCTGGATGATGTGTTCCTGGGCGGCGTTTCTGAAGAATCCCTGAAAAAGATTTCAATGGGCGTAGGCGAGGATCGCTCAACTTATCCTGCAGACTGGAAGGATCACGCGGCCTTATTGAGGGAAGTTGTCGGCTATGCATCGGGTGTTCGTGGCGGTGAAGGCTACATCGACAGCCTGGCTGCAGATTCTATCCAGGGTGAAATTTGCCTTGTTACGACAACAGAGGATTACATCATTGTAGAAGATACCACCAATGTGGACTCTACCGGAAAGGCGGCCACTACCGCCGTAATCGCTCCCGGTTCCTTGCGGGATTGCGCCTATCGTGATGGACCGACCTGGATTCTTTTCGAGAAAAGCGGAACTTATAATTTGACGGCATCTCTTCGAATTAAGTCCAACAAGACTTTTGATGGTCGCGGTCGAGATATCCGCATTTCTGGTATGGGAATTATGACGGAGGAATCGTCTAACCTGATTTTTGAAAATCTGACGTTCTCTGCTCCGTCGACAGTTGTTTCCGATACAGCAAATCGCAGGGCCATTTCTCTTCACAATAACACCCATCATGTGTGGATTGACCATTGCTCCTTTGAAGAATATCCCATTGTCGAAGTTGATGTGAAACGCGGTTCCCATGACGTAACTATTTCATGGTCTCGTTTTGAAAATGCAGAAACGGGTGTCCTTTTTGGCCTGACTCCGGATTTGATCGATGAATCAACTCAGACTTTGACGTTGCATCACAATTTCTTTGATAATATGAGCTGGTCTGGCGCTTTTGCAAGACGCGGTCGCCTGCATGCATTCAATAACTTCTTTAAGAACCTGGATCGCTATGCCGTAGAATGCACGGACTCCGCCAGTTGCTATATTGAAGGCAACGTGTTCAACATGGATGATCCTGTGCTCGTTTACAGTTTCTTTGATGACGAAGGCGCTCCGATCGATACTTCAGTTGGCTTCCCCAAGATGGTCGGTAACTGGTATACGGTTGGCGGTGATCCTCTGAAAGTCTCAGTTTCATCCCTGGAATACAAACCGGACTATGGTTATTTGGCAGAGCCTGCCGATGCAGACCTTGCCTGGACCCTCAAGGATAAAACTGGACCTCGTTAAATGAAACAAAAACTTCCTGCAATTCTGTTCCTGATATCAACCGGCTTTTCTGTGGTTGTCTACCTGAAGGTGGCTGAACTTTCCGGACATGAACTTCTTGGTGTGGTGGCGGCCATGGGCTTTTATATGGCCGTTTTTGCCGTGCTGTGTGTCCTGTTCAATACTAAGGAAAAATCTGGAGAAGAAAAGTCAACCTGGCAGGAACTGAAGGAACTGCAGGAAGCGACCCGCAAGGCCTCGGAAGAGGAATTCTCCAGAAAGTCCGCCGAAAAGAACAACGAAAACGTCAAGGACGAAAATTCCTGAATTCAATGGTTGGCATGGTTCTTGCATTAACAGGAACATGTTGTTTTTGACTATTGGAATTTTCCATTATCTGTCTGTCTTTCAAGGTTAGACGTTTTTCTATTACATTCCCTGTATAGTACGTCTTTTTTTAGAGGTCTCGTATGTCCAAACTTTCCGAATCCTTGTCTCTGGTAAAAAAAGTCCTGTCTGAAGTTCGCATGTATAATCAGGCATCGGCTGTATTGAATTTTGATATGCAGACTATTTGCCCCAAGGAGGGGATGAATGCTCAAGGCGAGGTGGATGCCTTCTTGAGTAATAAGGCCTTTGTCCTTCAGAAGGATGCCGCCTATATCGAGGCTTGTCTGTACATCTATGATCATCGGGATGAACTGACTGACGAATTTGACCGCTGCCTGGCCGAAAGTCTTCATCGTGATTATGCCCGCGAAAAAAACGTGACTCCCGAAATGCAGCACGAACGTTCCCTGACGTACAACAAGGCTTATGTTAATTGGCTTGAGGCGAAAAAGTCGAAGGATTTTGGCATTTTTGCTCCAAGTCTTGCCGAGGTGCAGAAGATTCAGGTTCGTGAAGCGAACCTCAATGAAGAACGTAAGGAAACGCCCTACGATACTCTGTTCGACGGTTATGAACAGGGCTTGTCTTCTCGAGACCTGGATGATTGTTTTAACGAATGCAAGGCTCGCCTGGTGCCGCTGCTTAAGCGCGTCATGAACAGCAAGAAAAAGATCCGCACGGATTTCTTGAGCCGCCCTGTAAAGGATGAGGCCCAGAAAACTTGTACTCAGTATCTGCTGGAAACCATGGGCTTCGATTTTAACCGCGGAGCCTTTGCCACTACGGAACATCCCTTTACTACGGAAATTGGCAAGAATGATATTCGCGTGACGACCCATTATTACCCGGATATGTTCTATTCCAACATCTTCAGTATTATTCATGAAGGTGGTCATGCGCTGTTTGAACAGAACCAGCCTAAGGAAAACTATAGCCACTTTATTGAATTCAATAAGACTATGGGAATGCATGAAAGTACCAGCAGATTTTATGAGAATCGCATTGGCCGCAGCCGTGAATTCATTTCGCTGATTTACCCCAAGTGCTGTGAACTTTTCCCCAATGTTTTTGAAGGCGTTTCTGAACAGGAATTCTATGAATCCATGAATACGGTAACGCCTAGCCTGATCCGTACTGAAGCGGATGAATTTACCTACACTTTCCACATCATTATCCGTTATGAAATCGAGAAGATGATTGTGAATGGTGGTGCCGACGTGGATGTTGCCGCCTTGCCGAAATTGTGGAACGACAAGTATGCCGAATATCTGGGAATCCGTCCGGCTCATGATGCGGAGGGTATTCTTCAGGATGTTCACTGGACCAGCGGATTTGGCTATTTCCCCACGTACGCCCTGGGCAATATGTATAATGCCATGTACTATAACACCATGAATAAGCAGTTCGATATAAAGTCTGCTGTCCTTGCCGGCGATTTCAAAAAAATCAACAGGTGGATGACCGAAAACGTGTGGGCACGCGCCGATAGGGAGTCGCCAAAGACCTGGATTAAGAACATTACGGGCCGTGATTTTACTCCCACGGATTTCCTGGACTATCTGGAAAGCAAATACAGCGAGATTTATGAACTGTAATTTTGGTACAATTTGTATCAAATGCGTTTTTGAAATGTGATGTGTATCAAAAAATACTCAAACAGCTAGTACAGTTGTTTGAGTTTGCTTTTTGATAACCCGTGCGAAATTTTCTTTGTACGTTTATCTTTTTGTTAGGATGATTGGGATTCACCCTAGTGTATGAGGATGTTATGAAGAAGATTATCGCATTGGGTCTTATGACCGCAGGTCTTGCCACTATGGCATTTGGCGCAAATCGCGTCGGTCCCGTTTCTCAGTATGGTCAGCTTCAGGCTGGCAAGAACGCCGCAGGCAAGGGCCGTATTTACGGTAGCTGCCCGGCTTACAGCACCAGCGGCAACGAAGTCGCTGTTCAGGGTATGAGCCTTTTCTGGTCCATGACGAAAACTGCCGGTATTAATTTCTGGAACGGAGACGTCATCAAGGGCCTGGTGGATAAGCACAAGATCCAGCTGATTCGTGCTCCCATGGGTGTTGATGGCTCCTGGGAAGATGATGTTGGCAACTACTACACCAATGCCATGCACGAAACCGCCATGAATGCCGTTGTCCAGGCTGCTATCGATAACGATATCTACGTGCTTATCGACTATCATTCCCATTGCGCCGAAAAGAATACCGCAGGTGCAACTCAGTTCTTTGGCAAGATGGCTCAGAAGTGGGGCAAGTACGACAACGTAATCTTCGAAATTTATAACGAACCCAAGCATGGTGATTGCAACGAAGAAAATCCTTGGTACGATGCTGCAGAAGCAAAGAATTACTGGAAATCTAACATCTATCCCTATGCAAATGCCGTCATTTCTGAGATTCGTAAATATTCCGACAACCTGGTTGTTGTTGGTACGCCATATTACGATCAGTACGTAGATGCTGCGGCCGTTCAGCCTATTAACGACAAGAATGTTGCCTATACATTTCATTATTACGCAGGTGAAGAAGTCCAGAATTCCGAATGGACTCACAAGGTGGATGTACTTGGCAAGAATCCTGAAAAGATGATGGCTGCCGGCTATTCCGTTTTCGTAACGGAATGGGGAAACTCCGCTCCCAGCGGTGATGGTGGCTTTACAAAATCCTATAGTGCCGAATGGTACAATTGGATGAAGACCAACCAGCTCTCCGGTGCCAACTGGTCTGTGTCCAACAAGGCTGAAACGGCTTCCTACTTCACTACCGGTGTTTCTGCAAGTACTCCTTCTAGCCAGTGGAGCTATACCGAAAGCGGTAGCTGGACAAACGAGAACGTATTTGCTGCATTGCCGGCAACTTATAAGGCTTGCGACGGTTCTTCTGCTCCGTCTTCTGATAGCCAGCAGCAGAACGCCTCTTCTTCTAGCCAGCAGCAGATTGCCAGCTCCAGCAGCCAGCAGCAGATCGCAAGTTCTAGTGCTCAGCAGCAGGCTCAGTCAAGCAGCGCTCAACAGCAGGTCGCAAACTCCAGCGCCCAGCAGCAGATTACTTCCAGTGCTAGCCAGACTGTTACCGGCGGCGCAAATGTTTCCGGTAGCCTGAATCAGACTGTGGCTCAGGGCGGTACCTTTAACACCATTACCATTACTGGCGTGAGCAGCTTCAATCGCGATACTTACTCAGCTTACTTCCTCCAGGTCAAACAGGAAGGGGATAAGGTGACTATCAGTACCCAGGGTGGTGCAATCGATCAGTATTTGAATACGGGTGATTACTCGGATACCTTTACCGTTAACGGTGAAAAGCTGACCTTGAACGTGAAGGTCGTTGCCGCCGGTACAGAAATCGCTTCCAGTGATTCCCAGGCTCCGGCAAGCTCTGCTACAGCGGCCCTGGCTGCTGTCCAGAAGTCCAATATCACCGTGGCTGTGGCTGGCCGCATGCTGAACATCGCTGGCGTAACCTCCGCCGATGTGGATTTGTTTGACCTGCAAGGTCGTCCCATGGTCCGCCTGAAGAATGTGGTTGGTTCTGCTGACTTGTCCGCAGTTCCCAGTGGCAACTACATTGTCAGAGTCCGTTCCGGTGCGGTGAACATGACCCGAAAGGTGAACCTCCGATAATACGATTTGCTAAAATGGCGCCCGAAAGGGCGCTTTTTTGCTTTTAGGTGGTGTATTGAAAATCCCTAGGAACGTCTAATTTTTCGTAACTTGTTGAAAGTCAATGGATTACGAAAGCGATAGGCGAAATGAAGCAAAAAACGGCAAAAATCTTTAAAAAACGGCCTTAAAATACTATTTTTACGTCCGTAAACTCAAAGGAGCTACTAATGCTTAAATCTACTCTGCAGCAGACCGATCCGGCAATCTTCGACATCATCAAGGAAGAAGCCGAACGTCAGGAATATGGCATCGAACTGATCGCCTCCGAAAACTACACCTCCAAGGCCGTCATGGAAGCTATGGGTTCCGTGCTGACCAACAAGTACAGCGAAGGCTACGTTGGCAAGCGCTACTACGGTGGTAACGAAGTGATCGACAAGATGGAAGCCCTGGCAATCGAACGTTGCAAGCAGCTCTTTGGTTGTGACCACGCAAACATCCAGCCCCTTTCCGGTTCTCCTGCAAACGCCGCTGTCTACATGGGCGTTCTCAAGCCGGGTGACAAGGTTCTCGGCCTCAAGCTGGACCACGGTGGACACCTTTCTCACGGCCATCCGGTGAACTTCTCCGGTATGCTCTACAACTTCGTCCAGTACGAAGTGGATAAGGAAACTGGCCGCATCGACATGGACAAGGTCCGTGAAATCGCCCTTAAGGAAAAGCCCCGCTTGATCCTCGCTGGCTTCTCCGCTTACAGCCGCAACCTGGACTGGAAGAAGTTCAAGGAAATCGCCGACGAAGTTGGCGCTCTCACCATGGCTGACATTTCTCACGTTGCTGGCCTCATCGCTGGTAAGGCTATCGAATCTCCGGTTCCCTACTTCGATATCGTCACCACCACCACCCATAAGACTCTCCGCGGTCCCCGTTCTGCAATCATCATGTGCAAGGACAAGATGATCAAGAAGATCGTCAAGGGTGAAGAAAAGGAAGTCTCCCTGCCCAAGGCAATCGACGCAGGTCTGTTCCCGGGTATGCAGGGTGGTCCCCATGACCACATCAACGCTGGTAAGGCTGTTGCCTTCCTCGAAGCTCTCCAGCCGGAATTCCAGACCTATGCCCAGAACATCATCAAGAACGCAAAGGCTATGGCCGACGAATTGATGAAGCTCGGTTACAAGATCATTTCCGACGGTACCGATAACCACCTCATGGTTGTGGACATGACTTCCAAGGGTATCGGTGGTAAGGATGCCGAAATCGCAATGGAAAAGGTTGGCATCTCCTGCAGCCGTTCCACCATCCCGTTCGACACTCGCAAGCCCATGGATCCGTCCGGCGTACGTCTTGGCACCGCTGCCATCACTACCCGTGGCTTCGACGAAAACGATTCCCGCCTGGTAGCTCAGATCATAGACCGTTGCATCCAGAACAAGGACAACGAAGAAGGCCTGAAGGCTATCCGTCAGGAAATCATCGACCTCTGCAAGAAGCACCCGCTTTACGCATAAGCGCTTCGCGCTTTTGAAAAGACCTCAAGTCGTCTATGAGCGACTTGGGGTCTTTTTTCTATATTCTGAACATGGACGCAATCAAGCTTGAAAACGTTTCCTTTCGCTATCCGAGGGCGGCTGTAGAGGCTCTTTCCCAGGTGAATCTTCAAATTCCCCAGGGGAGTTTCTTTGCGTTGCTGGGCCCCAATGGGGCGGGGAAGACGACCTTGTTGCGATTGCTTTGCGGTCGTTTCGCGTCTTATGAGGGAACCTTGAATATTGCGGAAGGATTCCGCGGGCCTAACGGCTTTCTTGACCCCAAGTCCTATGGAATTCTCCTTGAAAATCCTGGCGTCTACCCGAAGCTTTCCGTTGAAGAATATGTGAAGTATTTTGCGGGCATGTACGGCTGTGGCGAATGCGGTACCCGTTTGCAATCCCTTGCCAGGGACTTGGAGTTGCCTGCCTTGTCGACGAAACTTTCCGCTCTTTCCTTGGGGAACCGTCAGAAGGTTCAAATCCTGCGAGCCCTGATTCATAATCCAAAGTTATTGATTCTTGATGAACCTGTAGCTAATCTGGACCCAATGTCCCGCGAAACGGTTTGGCGCCTTATTGCGGATTGGCGTAAACGGGATGGTGGCACCGCCATTGTGTGTTCCCATATCCTTGCCGAAATGGATCAGGAAGCTACAGATTATGCCATTGTGAACCATGGCAAGATTCTGAAGGCGGGGGCAGTTCCTTCTAATGCGCACTCTCCTTTGCAAAAGGGCAAAAATTTTGACTTGTCCTTTGAACAGGATGTTTCCCAGGAGCTGATTCAGCGTGCTTTAGAAAGCGCTGGCCTTCCTTCGGTTTCTATAAGGTATGCGGGATCCTCTCTTGCGGATATCTATAAAGAGAACGTCTAATCCCGATATAAGTTTTGACTTTAGAACGTGTGGGATAGGTCGAAGGCGAATCTGCTCCAGGCGAATCCTTCTGCACTCCAATCGGTCAAATTTTTCTTGAAGGCGTAATCAAGTCGGAAAGTCAGGAATTGCCAACTATAGCGAATTCCGAGGCCAAGGCTTTCATTTCGGGCTGATGTGTAGATGTCGTCTTCATCGTCGGTTACTTTAGCCCAGTCGTAGAATTGTACGAGTTGCCAGTGTCTCCATCCTTTCCAGGGGAACATCCAGCGGATTTCTTCGTTGAATCTGAAGTAGGTGGGGGTAAGGCCCGTGTTGATGATTGTGTCTGCCTTGATGGAAGATTCTTGCCCTGTGTAGATGATAGAATCTCGGCTGGCAAAAATATGTCTGAATTTATAACCGCGAACGGATCGGGAACCGCCCTGGTAGAAAATGCGTGCGTCTTCTTCCAGGGCCTTTGCGAAGAAGCGGCCCGTACTTCCACTAATTGCTCCGAAAAATGTCCAGAATAGGGGGAGGTAGGCGTTTGCTGTTATTTCGCCGTAGGTGTAGGGATCGCCTCTCATGTTGAATGATTTCAGATCGCCGTCCCAGTTCGTTCCTGCGCCGAATGTGGGGGCAAGGCGGATTCCCTTGGTGGGGTTGAAATAGTCGTTGGTAAAGTCAAATGTAAGGGCAATTTCACCCTTTAGCTTAAGCAACTTATCTTTATTTTGCGTTTCTAGCAAAGAGTCCTGTGAACTTGAGAGGCTTGCTGTATCGCTGATGTCTGCGGTGCCTGAATTCTCCTTGCTTACGACAAGTACGGTATCCTTGGCTTTGGAAACGTATCGGGTATCGATCGTACCGCGGAATCTAATATGGTTGGTAATGCCGAAGGTAATGTCTCCTCGGTTGATGATTTCGTAGCGTTCTTCGTATCGGTCATCGTAGGCGGGCTGCGTGATTTTTTCGTGGTTTAATGTCAGTCGGTTGTCGAAACGGATTGCTGTGGGAATAAAGCTTACGGATGTTCCGAAAAGTAGCGGGTTTGCGTAACCGATGGAGGCTTCCTGCTTGTGTTGTGCAATTTGAACACTTGATGAAAATTCGTGGAAGTGACCGAAGAAGTTTTTGTGACGAGCGTAGGCCAAGGCTCCGAATCCGTAGATTTCTTCATAGAAGAATCCGTAACGAGTTTCGCCGGGTACACGCTCCGTTACGTTTAGATATACGTCAGACAGACCGTCTTCGCGGAGGGTGTCGCTCATTTTTACCTGAGTGAACAACTGGGTCGAGAACAGTTTCGACTTGAATGAATTGTACTGGTTTCCGTCAATCAGTTCGCCTTGTTCGATTTTCCATAGGCTTGAAAGCCAGGCGGTATCCGTAAGTCCTGCTTCCGTTGGCCCCTGCAGTTTTTTGTCGGCGGAACGGAAGCTGGTGCTGATCATGTTTCCCATCAGGACTTTGGCACCTGGGGTAATTGTAATCTCGACAAATATCTTCTTGTGTAGGGAATCCAACATTTCAATGGAAGAAAGATAGGCGTGAAGATAGCCTTCCTTGCGGTATACGCGCTGGATTTCCTGCAGGTCTTCTGAGATGTCTTCCTGGTTGTAATAGTTTTCCTTTGAAATGTTCAATTTGCTTTCGTCAATTTCCAATTTTGCTTCTTCGGGAACGATGATTTTTGCACCGCTAAATTTGTAACGTTCGCCGTCTCGGATGTGGATGATATAACCTCTCTGGACAATACCTTCCGAGGTTGTGTCCTTGCGGATGTTGAGTGCCATGTCAAGGCTGTAGTAACCTCTAGAGTAATAGAGAGCCTTGATGTTCTCTATAGAAAGTCTCATGAGGAAGTCTTGCTTTGTGGTGTCCATCTGGCCGAACTCTTCGGGAACGTCGAGCTGTTCTTCTAACTGGTAATTAGAGAACGCCTTGTTTCCGGAGATTTGTACAAACCAGGGATGCTTTACATCGTCTGCTGCCCATGAAAACGCAATCATTGCCAAGAGGAGGATTAGAAATTTATTCATTTGGATGTGTCCTCCCTGGAATCCTGATTTTGGGTATGCTGGCTACCTATGCTTTCACAACGGCCGATTCCTAGCAAGCAGGGGTTCCAATAACGGTAGACATAGTTGATGCCGATATTCTTTTCAAGTCGGTCATCGTCGCGTTCTGTACCGGAGTTGGTCAGGTATTGCTTTCTGGTTAATAGGGCGTTAAGTGATAATGCCGGTGCAATGTGGTTCTTGTGGGAGTATTCAGCTTCCTGGAATACAGGAAGTGTGTAGTTAGCTCCGAACTGAACGGATTGTTCGTAGGTGGGGTTTACGCTCTGGTCCTTGGTATAGCCGAATACCAGACTCAAATTTTTTACCCAGCGGTCTAATGAAACCGGAATCTTGAAGTAGCTGGAATCCTTGTCGCTGGTGGTGGTGTTTTCAAACAGCATCACCTTCATGTCAATGTCGCCAATGTAGTCGCCGCCAAGAGTCTTGTTTGCCGTTGTTGAAATAACCTTGCCGATTGCCTTGCCTGCGATTCGGTTCCAGTCTGCGGATTCGCCGCCTTTGTCTGCAATACAGCCTAGGAGAACGTTGTAGTAAATTACCGCAGGGGATGATTCGATACCGCAATTCGAAGATGGCATGGGCTGGGGATTGGTAATTGTTCCCTGAATGTCCAAATTGATAGGACAGGTTTCGTTAACGCTTTCTGAATTTTCGTTACAATAGGGAAGATCCTGGCTACTGGTTACGTCGATAACGCCCTTTTGCCAGGGCACATCGTTCCAAGAAATTTGGAAGGAGTTCAAGTTGAATTCGTAGACTTCGTGGATGCCGATAAATCCGTTGTTCGTATTTGCAATGTCACCTCTGAGCAAGGGCCTTGTGGTATTGCCCAAGACCCAGATGTCCAAAGTAACGGGGAAGGTAGCGAACGGTGTCACGATACCAACAGAATCCCTTTGGGAATCGCTAATATGAAGTGAAAGATTGATTGGGCTTGCCGTAGAGAGCTTTTCTTCTTGAACTTCTTTTTTCTTTAACTTGGCGACGCCGTTGTTGAACATGGCGATGTATTTGTCAATGGCCGAAGGTGTAACTTCGATATCAAGATCGCGATAATAAACGAGTTTGTCTATAAGGATGTTTCCTGCGATGGTGTTGTTTTGAATCTGGCCCGCCTTGCTATGGGGGATAATGTAGGCAATGTCGCCTCTGGCTAATGCTTCAGCCTGTCCAATAACGTCATCGTTAAAATTGTAGGTGATCTTTGGAATGTCTGCGGTTATGGTGAGATTTTCGTCTCCATCTTCAAGGTGCCCGCTGATACCTTCCAGAACCAGCTTGTGCTGGTCCATCTCAATCGTGTAGCGGTCTGACCTAACGTCAATGGCATTAAGCTTTAGACTGTCAAGTTGGAATTTTAATGTAGCTTCGATAGTTTCGTTATTGCGATTGGTTGTCTTGGCGGAGGAAATGTCCAGTAGACCGTTTTCAATGCGTCCTCTTAAACTGATGGGGAAGGAAACGTTCATCTTGGGCGGGTTATATCGAGTGGAATCTGCGGTGATGTCTGCAGTAATTCCCTTGAATCCCTTGCGGATGTCTGCGGTAATGTCGACATGGAGGTCCGTGTTGGTGATTTCGCTGATAGTTCCGGGAATGTACCAGGAACCGTTTGCGTCAACGGTACCCTTGAACTTCAAGTCGTTGTCGATGAAGCCTTCCGACCATAAAGTGCCACCATTGTCACTTCCATGAGAGAAACTGAGGTGTCGCCTGTCGTCAAAAATATGATCGATGATTATCTGCGTGTTTCCTGTCCAACCACCACGGCCAATGTCCAGATAGGAATTTAGCTCGACCTTGTCTTTTTCTGCAAAGATGTTCAACTTCTTGATTCGGAGCAAATCTGGCGAGAGGTCGTTAAACTCGATATTGGAGAAGTCCAGGTTCCCCATAACGCCTGTATTCTGGTTGAACGACAATTGGCCCGAGAGCATACCGGAGGCGAAGGTGCTGTCGTTTAGTGGCTCTAGCAGGAGCGGAATACTGAAGTCATTTGAGGAAATACTTGCTTCGAGAACCTGGATGGGAAGGAAGGGAGTGGGCTTGAAATCCGGGTTCGAATCATTGGGCAATATGAATGAACCGTATGCGTTTACTTCATTCCTGTTGTAAATGCTATGGGCTCTGTCAATGAAAATCGTGTCCTTATTCTGTCTTGCGATTACGTCTGCAACCATGTTGTATTCGGCCACTTCGCCGTCAATGGTAACGTTGGCGAATCCAGTGGAGTCGTCGATATTCCAATGCCACATTCCGCTCACGCGGCCTCTAATTCGGTCTGATATGGACAAATCCGCAAAGGGTATTGTTGCAATGATGGCCTTGTCTGCGCTGACATCAATTGCGATAGAATCTCCGATGTCGATATAGGCGCTGGCCTTACCGCCATGTCGTTGAGTGATGTTCCATGAGGTGTGAGGACGTTCATGATTCCATTTTACGTCGCCATCGAAATCGAACGTTTCATTCGGGGTGTAGATGACACCCTTTGAAAAATCAATTCCCTTGGTGTCAAGATCCAGGGTGACTTGCATGGAATCGGCCGTCATGTGATAGGCGTAGGCAACGGTGTCGAACTTCGCCAGAATTCGGAGCTTGTGTCCGTCGCAGGTTCCGTAAAGTTGCGGTCTTCCGCCCAAGGTCAAGTTTCCGTGAGTCCAGTCCAGAGCCCAAGGTTCGTAAGGGGAGATGTCTCCGATGAATGTAATCATCAGGGAATCCCTCAAGTCGATTGTTCCATTGACGTAGGACCCCTGTCTTGTTTCCAGGGAGGCTCGGATGACCATGTCGTTTATGTCGGCGGAACGAATGTCTACGTCCATAGGCATCATCTGCGGTCCGTACAGGGCGCTCATGTTTTCGACCTTGCCTTCTACGTGTCCGTTAAGATTCGTGTCGAAATCTCCGGCAAGGTGGATGGAGCCGC
The DNA here is from genome assembly GCF_900142465.1 of Fibrobacter sp. UWH6. Classification (NCBI taxonomy): domain Bacteria; kingdom Pseudomonadati; phylum Fibrobacterota; class Fibrobacteria; order Fibrobacterales; family Fibrobacteraceae; genus Fibrobacter; species Fibrobacter sp. UWH6. The sequence continues at coordinate 6,140 of NZ_FRAX01000005.1, read as the reverse complement.
CTTCGTCGTTTTGCAGAAGAATGTCTGCGTTAATCTTTTCCTGATTTCCCTGGACCTTGATTGTCACTCGTTCCGGTTCCAGTGGCCACAGGGCTCCGACTCGTGTGCGGATGGTGCTGTTGTAGAAGACAGTTTCCTTTCGGGTGTCTAAGGTTGCCTCGGCAACGACATCGATTTTACCGATTTCAGGAATCTCTTCGGGGAGCTTGAACGGCAACCATTCGGCGGGGTTCTTTACAGAAATGTTGGTCTTCGCCTTGATTCGGCTCATGTCCTTCTTGGGAACGTTTGCCTTGATCTGGACGGAATCCTTGCTTGTTTTTACGCTTGCCTCTAAAGTCAGCTTTGCCCCTGCGAAGTCCCCTTTCATCTTGACTGAGGCGGGGTTGCTTACGAAGTCTCCGTTGACTTGCCTGATTCCTACGTTGAGCGCGTATTCCCCGTTGTTCTGTACGCTGAGCCCCTTGGCGTTCCAGGACTTTCCGTCGGACAGCTTGATGTTTGCGTCCTCGATGTTGACTGAAACGTTTGCCGGGAATCTAAGGTTGTCGGGGAATGCAGGGTTGGTGGTATCTTTTGTCGCGGAAAGGGTGTCGCTTTGTGGAATGGCGATGAATGCATCCACATGGTCCATTTTCAGGCTTAGCCCCCGGTTTTCTCCAAGAATGGTGATGTCCAGGTTAGGGTTTATGATTTTTACTTCGGTAGAGTCCGTCGAAATGAAAAGGGAATCGAAGGAATGCTCTAACAGGGACTGCGCGTTGTGGCCGTAGGGGGTAATCGTTACCCCGGAAAAAGTGTGTGGGGTGGAAAGGTAGCGTTCCACAAACGCATGAACAAACCAGACGCCAAGAGCGATGGCGCCTACTGCAGCAGTTGCAAAAAATGCTGTTCCAAAGAATGTCTGTTTGCGTTTTTTCAAACTGAGTCCAAGTATAGAAAATGCGATAATTCGTTGATGGTCAACAAGTTATGAAAACGGCTCGTAATTTGTACACAAGTGCTTTTTTGTGTAGTGTTTTATTGTCGCTTTCCGATATCGGGCGCACACCTGTAATTTGAGCGGAAATTTTGCTTTTTTACCTATTATTATTACTATATTCAGTGCGCTATTATTGGGCTTTGGAGCCCGCCGGAAACAAGAGGTTACATGAAACTCCGCTTTGCCTTTTTTACTGTGAGTCTCCTAAATCTGTTTGCCTTGACTGGCTGCAACAGTGTGGGGGATAAGGATACCATTCTTGCTCGCATTGATAAGGAAGTCGTCTATCGAGAAGACCTTGTTCTCTTGATGAAAAATTCCATTTCCTCCAAGGAACCTTTGAACAAGCGTCTCTACGAAAATGTTTATGCGAAGGAAGCCGTCGTTTCCAAGGCTTTGACACAGTTCCCCGAGTTGAACAAGGAATGGGAAGAATTTCTCGGTTTGATTGAGCCCAAGCTGCTTGCTTCCGTCTATCAGCGTTTCTACCTGAATGAACGCCTTACTTATTCCGAACCGGAACTTCGTCATTTCTATGACGAACATCGCAGCCTGTTTGAAGAGGCGCCCCTTCCTGATTTTAGTGTCATTCAGGGAATTGTTGCCTGCGAATACTATATGTCTCATTCCAAGGAAGCCTTGAATGCTTACTTGAAAGAACACTTGATGGGCTCTACGTCCAGAGAAGATTCCATAACTTGGAAGACCAAGTTCGTTGAACTCCACCGTTCTGAACTCAAGGAACAGATTGCAAGGAACCTCGCCTCAGACCTTCATGTGACGTTCCATGAATTGCCTAAGCCGGAACCGAAGGCTTTCTACGAAAAGCATATGGATATGTTCATGACTGCCCCCGGTTATGAACTGTATCATGTGCAGGGAACAGATTCCGTTGCCCTGGCAGCCCTGTTTAACGAAACCACTGACCTTGAAAATTTCAAGAAAATCGCTTCCACAAAGAGTGCAAATAAAGCTACCGCCAAGGAAGGCGGCTTTGTCGGCTACGTCAAGGACGGCTTTGCCATGCCGTACGGTATTGGCATGGTTTCTGGTTTGAGTGCCGCCTTGAATGGCAAGGATGCAGGCTTTGTATCGCCTGTAATCAAGGCCGATGTCGGTAATGCCTACCACGTATTCTATCTGTCTTCCCTGGTTCAGCCGAAACAAAAGACTTTTGATCGCGTTGAAGCCTCTATCAAGCAGGGGTTGGCTAGCGGAGAATTCTTTGATGTGGATTCTTCCTATGTTCTCCTGTCTGAAAATGGTGAAACTTTGCTGACTGAAGGGGAACTGAAGCGTATTTGCAAAAGGGATTTCATGGCCGAGGTCAATGCTCGCAACCATCAGCACTTGTTTAGCATGGTTGTAGAAAGACTGCTGTTCAGCAAGGCTGCCCTGAATTTGAAACTGGATAAAACCTGGGAATACCGCGCCTTGGTGCGTGCAGCCCGTCGAAATTTCATCTTCGATAACTACTTCTTTAAGAAACGTCAGAACGTAGAAGTTAGCGAAGATTCCCTGAAGGCTTTCTACGAACGTTATGGAAGCCCCGTGCATCAGGAATATTCCTTTGAACAGGGACGCAGTGAGGTTCGTGCCGCAGCAATGTTCCCGATGAATATCCTTAGACACGAATATTTCCTGAGTAAAAAATCTAGCTACTTTAAACTTGATTTCAAACAAACTCTTCCGGTCCTCTTCAGACAGAACTGGAGGATGCAGAGCGATATGAGTGAAGCCCGCTTTGCTGCTGAAAGTTACCAGTCTGCTGTGCTTCACTTCTACGATAGCAGTATCCAGGAATGGGAGCCTACGATCTTGGCTGATCGACTGGTGGCCAACGCTGATTCCTTGCGTAAGGAAGGCTTGAATGATGAAGCACTGGAAGCCTATCGCAATTTGATTTTTGCCTATGGCGAAAACGATTCTCTTGTGAAGTTGGCTATCTACGAAAGCGCTCAAATTTATAACGAGACTGGCCGCTTTGAAGAAGCTGAAGCGGAGTATCAGGCTTGCTACGAAATCTTCCCCGATAGCCCTGAAGCGGAAAAGTCCTTGTTCAGCCGCGGTTTTATCTTGAGCGAGAATCTCAATAAGAACGATGAGGCTCTCCAGGTCCTCAAGACTTTCCAACAGAAATATCCGAACAGCGAACTGAAGGAGTCGGTGGACTGGCTGGTGCAGAACATTGAATCAGACGGAAAACTTGCCGACGACCTGCTCAAGAAGATCAGCGCCGAAGAATAAAGAGTTATATTTAACGCACTCACAATAAAAGGTGGTATACCCTATGGAAATGACATTCGCTATGATCAAGCCCAACGCCGTGAAGAGCGGCCTGATTGGTCAAATTATTGCCCGTTACGAAGCTGCAGGCCTCTCCGTCTGCGCTATCAAGATGCATCAGATGACTTCTGCTGACGCTCGCGGTTTCTATGCCGAACACGTCGAGAAGCCTTTCTTCCCGGAACTGGAAGCCTACATGACTAAGGGTCCTTCCGTGATGCTCGCTCTGGGTGGCGAAAATGCCATTGCCAAGGTTCGCGCTATCAACGGTGCTACCAATCCGGCTAAGGCAGAACCCGGTACCCTCCGCTACGATTTTGCTCCTTCCATGACCGAAAATGTTGTCCATAGCTCCGACAGTCCTGCATCCGCAGAACGCGAACTGGACTTCTGGTTCAAGAAGGAAGACCGCTACGCCTACGAAGCTGCAAGCAAGAAGGCTTGCTGCATCCTCTAACGGCAGTTTAAGGTCTGTTAGAATTACAAACAAAAAAAGACCCCCTCAAGGAGACACAAAACAATGCAATGGATCATTAAGTACCTTACCTCTTCCATTGGTAAGAAACAGATCATGGGATGCTCTGGTGCGTTCCTCGCTCTGTTCATCCTCGTCCACATGTGCGGCAACCTCCAGTTGCTGAACTTTGATCAGTCTGCAGCACAGGCATCCTACAATGCCTATACTGAATTCCTGACCAGCTTCAACCCGCTCCACTTCCCGGTAAAGTTGATTTACCTCATGGAACTGGGCATGGTTGCTGCATTCGGTCTCCATATCGGTCTCGGCGTTTTGCTGAAGCTCGAAAACAAGAAGGCTCGTGGCGCTGTGGGTTACGAAGTCAACGCTCGCAAGGGTAACAAGTCCTTCGCTACCTTCACCATGATCTGGACCGGCCTTATCATTCTCGGCTTTGGCATCCAGCATCTCGCTAACCTCAAGTTCGGTGCTCACTACCTGTACCAGAACGCTGCCGGCGAAATCGTCCGCGACATGTGGCTCACCACCATCGACATGTTTGCTAACCCGGTTTGGACCGTGTTCTACCTGGTTGCCATGCTCGTTATCGGCATCCACCTGTTCCATGCCATTTCTTCTGCTTTCCAGACTCTCGGCCTTGCTCACCAGAAGTGGACTCCGGTTATCGAAGTTATCGGCATTGCATACAGCATCGTGATTGCAATCGGCTTTGCTGTTGAAGCTGCATTCTCCTGCTACATCGCTCATCAGCCGGAAACCGAAGCTCTCCGCGCCAAGTCTCATGAACTCCAGCAGCAGCTGGAACAGAAGAAGGCCGCTTCCGAAGCTAAGACTTCTTTCGTCGTTCCCTCTGTCGGCATCATTTCCACCAACGTTTAATGGAGACCATAACTAATGATTCTCGATTCTAAAATTCCTGGTGGTTCCATTGAAGAAAAGTGGACCAAGCATAAGTTTGAACTGAAGCTCGTGAACCCCGCTAACAAGCGTAAGTTCACCGTTCTCGTGGTGGGTACCGGTCTTGCTGGTGCTTCCGCTGCAGCTTCTCTCGCAGAACTGGGCTACAATGTGAAGTCCTTCTGCATTCAGGACTCTCCCCGTCGTGCTCACTCCATTGCTGCCCAGGGTGGTATCAATGCTGCTAAGAGCTATAAGAACGATGGTGACTCTGTCTATCGTCTTTTCTACGATACCGTTAAGGGCGGTGACTTCCGCGCTCGTGAAGCCAACGTTCATCGTCTCGCCGAAAACTCCAACCTGATCATCGACCAGTGCGTCGCTCAGGGTGTTCCCTTCGGCCGTGAATACGGTGGCCTCCTGGACAACCGCTCCTTCGGTGGTACCCAGGTTTCTCGTACCTTCTACGCTCGCGGTCAGACCGGTCAGCAGCTCCTCCTCGGTGCATACCAGGCTCTCATGCGCCAGGTTGCAGCAGGCAAGGTAACTCTCCTTCCTCGTCGCGAAATGATGGACCTCGTGGTTGTCGATGGCAAGGCTCGCGGTATTATCGTTCGTAACCTGGTGACTGGCGAACTTGAAAGCCACGTTGGCGACGCAGTCTGCCTTTGCACCGGTGGTTACGGTAACGTTTACTACCTGTCCACCAACGCTCAGGGTTCTAACGTTACTGCAGCATTCCGCGCTTACAAGAAGGGTGCCGCATTTGCTAACCCCTGCTACACTCAGATTCACCCGACCTGCTTGCCCCGTCATGGAGACCTGCAGTCCAAGCTGACTCTGATGTCTGAATCTCTCCGTAACGATGGCCGTATTTGGGTTCCCCGTAAGGCTGGCGACAAGCGTTCTCCGGACCAGATTCCTGAAGAAGATCGTTACTACTACCTCGAAGAAAAGTACCCCAGCTTCGGTAACCTCGTTCCTCGTGACGTGGCTTCCCGTAACGCTAAGCAGGTTTGCGACGCCGGTCTCGGCGTAGGCAACACCGGCCTCGCAGTTTACCTGGACTTCGCAGACGCTATCAAGCGCATGGGCGTTGCAGGTGTTTCTGCTAAGTATGGTAACCTCTTCCAGATGTACGAAAAGATCGTTGACGAAGACCCGTACAAGGTTCCGATGCGCATCTTCCCGGCCATCCACTACACCATGGGTGGTCTGTGGGTTGACTACGATCTGATGTCCACCATCCCGGGTTGCTTCGTTCTCGGTGAAGCAAACTTCTCTGACCACGGTGCTAACCGTCTCGGTGCTTCTGCTTTGATGCAGGGTCTTTCCGATGGTTACTTCGTGATTCCGTTCACCATCGGTGGCTACTTCGCAGGCACCAAGCTGGAAAAGGTTTCCGAATCTGATCCTGCTTTCGAAGACTGCAAGAAGCAGACCGCAGAAAAGATTTCCAAGCTCCTTTCCATCAAGGGTCACCGCACTGTTAACGAT